>JBOHCO010000772.1:0-3809 GCA_050698895.1 Streptosporangiaceae bacterium | reverse complement strand
GGGGGTAGTCGCACTGCTGGGCCAGCAGCCGGTAGGCGTTGATCATGACCACCGGGTCGTGGTGCTTGACCGAGATCTTGATGTCGGTGAAGCCGTGCTCCTCGAACAGCGAGCACTCCCAGAGCGCCGACTCGACCAGTGCCTCGGGCGTGGCCTTCCCGTACTTAGCCAGCAGTCGCTTGTCCAGCGACCCGGCGTTGACCCCGATCCGGATCGGGGTGCCCGCGGCCAGGGCGGCCTTGGCGATCTCCGCCACCTTGTCGTCGAACGCCTTGATGTTGCCGGGATTCACCCGCACGGCGGCGCACCCCGCGTCAATCGCCGCGAATACGTACTTGGGCTGGAAGTGAATATCCGCGATGACCGGGATCTGTGATTTGCGGGCAATGTCCGGCAGTGCGTCCGCATCATCCTGTGACGGCACCGCCACGCGGACGATCTGGCAGCCTGCCGCGGTCAGCTCGGCAATCTGCTGGAGCGTGGAATTCACGTCGGCGGTGAGCGTCGTGGTCATCGACTGCACTGACACTGGCGCGCCGCCGCCCACCGGTACCGCGTGGCTGCCTTTGCCCACCATAATCTGCCGCGAGTTACGCCGGGCGGCCAGCGGCGCCGCGGGCAGCTCGGGAATGCCAAGATCAACAGTCATCTGCGCTATCGCCTCACTGAGTTAGGTGAACCGGGTTGAAGATGTCTGCGGCGATGAGAATCAGGCCGAGCCCGACGAGGAGAGCGAATACGCCCACGCTCACCGGGATTAGCTTCTGCATGTCTACCAGGCCCGGATCAGGACGCCCGCGGAGCCTGGCCAGCCAGGCCCGGATCCGCTCGTAGATCACCACGGCCAGGTGCCCGCCGTCCAGCGGGAGCAGCGGGAGCAGGTTGAACGCCCCCACGAAGATGTTCAGCGAGATGACGATCAGCAGCAGCGCGGAGACCGTGTACTGCCAGCCGCCGCCGGCCTCCACCACCTGCCCGGCGTCGTCGGCCGCCCCGATCACGCTGCTGACGTCGCCGCCCGCCGTCTTGGCCCGGTCCTTCTTGAACAGGTCGGGCAGCGCCGAGGGCAGCTTGGCCGCCGCCTCCCCCGACAGCTCGAGCACCTGGCCGAACGTCGAGCCCGCGTAGGCCACCCCGCTGATCGGGTTGAGCCGGAGGAACGGCTTGTCCTCGATGCCCAGGTAGGCGCCGTGCCGGCCCGGCACCGCGCCGGGCGTGACGGTCAGCGTCAGGTCCCGGCCGCCGCGGTCCACCACGACCGGGATCGGCTTGCCCACCGTCTGGGCCTTGATCACGTTGCCGAGCTGGGTCCAGTTGCCGACCGGGTGCCCGGCGATCGAGATCACCTGATCACCGGCCTGGATCCCGGCCCGCTCGGCCGGGGAGGCCGCCTGGCCCTTCAGGCAGGCCGCACCCGAGTCCAGGGCCTTGACCGACCGGGGCAGGCACTTAGAGATCGCGCCGAGCGAGTTAGTGCCGGGCACCCCGATGGCCACGGCGACCAGGAACAGCAGCACGAAGGCCAGCGCGAAGTGCATGAACGACCCCGCCAGCAGCACGATGGCCCGCTGCCAGCCCGGCTTGCGGCGGAACGAGCGCGGCTCGTCGGCCGGGTCGACCTCCTCCAGCGCCGTCATCCCGGTGATCTTCACGAACCCGCCGAACGGCAGCGCCTTGACGCCGTACTCGGTCTCGCCGCGCATCCGCGACCACAGGGTCTGGCCGAAGCCAACGAAGAACTGCGTGACCTTCATGTGGAACTTCTTGGCCGTCAGGAAGTGCCCGGCCTCGTGCAGCATGACGGAAATGAGCAGGGCGAAAACGAAGATCACCACGCCCAGCAGGAAGCTCATCCGGCTGGCTCTCCTCCCTGCCGCGTGGCAGTCCGCCCCGTGCGCCAGCCCCCCGCGGGCCTGGACTCACGTCGTGGTGTCCGTCTTATCAGTTGCCCGTCACGCGCCAGCGCCCGGTCAGCTCGCGCGGCTGGTCAGCTCGCGCGCCCGGGCTCGCGCCCACTGATCCGCGGCCAGGATTTCCTCGACCGTGGATCCCGCCGCACCCGCACCGTCATGTTCCGAGACTACCTGGGCCACGGTATCGACAATTCCCGTGAACGGGATCCGTCCGGCCAGGAACGACTCGACGCACTCCTCGTTGGCCGCGTTGTAGGCCGCCGGGGCCGTCCCGCCCGCACGGCCCGCCGCCCGGGCCAGCGCCACCGCCGGGAACGCCGTCTCATCCAGCGGCTCGAATGTCCAGGTATGCGCCGTCGACCAGTCCACCGGCGGCGCCGCGTCGGCCACCCGGTGCGGCCAGCCCATGGCCAGCGCGATCGGGATCCGCATGTCCGGCGGGCTGGCCATCGCGATCGTGGCCCCGTCGGTGTACTCGACCATCGAGTGGATCACCGACTGCCGGTGCACCACCACCTCGATCCGGTCGAAGCCGATGCCGAACAGCAGGTGCGCCTCGATCAGCTCCAGGCCCTTGTTGATCAGCGTGGCGCAGTTCACCGTGATGACCGGGCCCATGTTCCAGGTCGGGTGGGCCAGCGCCTGCTGCGGGGTGACCCCGGCCAGCTCATCCCGGCTGCGGTGCAGGAACGGGCCGCCGCTGGCCGTCAGCACCAGCTTCCTGACCTCGTCCGGGCTCCCGGCGCGCAGGCACTGCGCCATCGTGGAGTGCTCCGAGTCCACCGGCACCAGCTGGCCCGGCGCGGCCCGCCCGGTGACCAGCTGGCCGCCCATGATCAGCGACTCCTTGTTGGCCAGCGCCAGCACCCGGCCCGCGTCCAGGGCGGAAAGCGTGGCGGCCAGGCCCGCGGCCCCGGTGACCGCGTTCAGCGTCACGTCGCACGGCCAGGCGGCCACCTCGGCCACCGCGTCCGGCCCGGCCAGGACCTTGGGCAGCCGCTTGCCGCCGTGCTCCTGGAGCGCCCGCTGCACGTCCGGGGCGGCCCGCTCGGTGGCCACCGCCACGACCTCGACCCCGAACTCCAGTGCCTGGCGGGCCAGCAGGTCCGCGTGCCCCCCGCCGGAAGCCAGCCCGACCAGCCGGAACCGGTCCGGATTGCGCCGGATGATGTCGGCGGCCTGGGTGCCGATCGACCCGGTCGAGCCCAGCAAGACGATGTCACGCGGCGCGGCGGCCGCGCCGGCGGTGCTGTCGCGGGGGGCGCTCTGGGACCAAGGGCTGGCGGCGGTGGCAGCTTCCATGGGGGCTATTGTCCCCCGCCGCGGCACCGCTGTCCCAGGCGGCGTGCTCTGGCCTGAACCGCGGCCTGACGATCAGGACGTGGATATCCCGTCGCTAACACCCCGGGCGTCGCTGTCGATGTGGGCCCTGGAGCCGGTCTGGGGCTGGGGCTGACCGGACTGGGGCTCGGGCTGACCGGACTGGGGCTGACCGGACTGGGGCTGGGTGAGAAATCCGGATGATCATGAATGCTGCCATTACGGCGGGGCGAAATCCGGGATCTGACCGGCCCCTGGGCGGGACGGGAGGGATCACCGGGGCGGACGGCGGCGCCGGGGCGGGTGGGGTCGTCCGGCCGGGCTCACCCGGCCGCACCCCGACCATGGATGTCCCGTCACCCACATCCCTTGTTAGCAACGGGGACATCCGGGGGCCGCGAGGCCGGGCTGGCCCCGGCGGGCCGGACGGGGCGCGTAGCGTGTGACCGTGACTCACGCGCAGACCACTCCCGGACGCCAGGCCAGCCAGGCCGACCGGGCCGGCCGGGCGAGCCGGGCCGGACGCCAGGCCAGCCAGGCCAGCCGGGCCGACCGAAGCAGCGGGCCGTCAGCGGC
>JBOHCO010000771.1:0-1426 GCA_050698895.1 Streptosporangiaceae bacterium | reverse complement strand
CTCCTGATCGTGGCCGACGGCTATCACGCCGCGCCCGGCGTGATGGAGGTCCTGGCCCTGCCGAACTCGGGCATCACCTCAGCGCGGGGCCTGATCGGCAAGAAGGTCGGGACCCCGGAGCCGCAAGAGCTCAGGCGGAAGCCCAGCGGGGCCCCCTACAGCCTGGAGACGCTGGCCGCCCAGTCCGTGCTGACCGACGACAACCTCAGCCCGACCGGCCCCAGGTGGGATCCGATGCCGTCCGGGAACCTGGTCAGCGCCCTCGGCCACGGCCAGGTGAGCGCGATCGTCGTCCAGGAGCCCTATATCTACGAGGCCGAGAGCCAGCTCGGGGCGGTCGAGGTGTTCGACGCGTGCAGCGGGGCGACCTCTGACCTGCCGCTGTCCGGCTACTTCACCAGCAAGGCCTACGCCAAGCAGGACGGGCCGCTGCTGGTCTCCTTCCGCAACGAGCTGCAGAAGGTCCAGGCCAGCGCGGCCCTGCCGGGGCCGGTGCGCACGGTGCTGGCCAGCGAGCAGGGCATGCAGAAGTCGGCCTCGCTGATCACGATCGGGTCATACCCGACCACGCTGAACCCGGCCAGCCCGCTGCGGGTCGCCACCCTGATGTTCAACTCCGAGGTCCTGGGTGCTGCCCTGAACATCCCGGCCATGATCTTCCACTAGCAAGCAGAAAGACCCGGGCCAAGAAAGGGCCGGGTGGTACTGGAACGCTACTGGCCACCCGGTACCACCCGGCCTTTCTCAGCCGCCCTGCTTCTCCCCGAGTGCCTTAGCCTCGACCCATCGGTCCGCCAGCTCAATCTGTCAAGACCCTGGGGGCGTCCAGAAGTTACGTATGTCGAGGACGAGTCCAGGAGATCGACCTTGACCACCACGCCGCTGGTTGACCAGGAGCCGACGCCCGCTTGTGAGACGCACCAGGTTCGCTCCTGGAGCGAATAGCCACACGAGTTGGCCGTCCACTCCGCCCAGGAGGAGCCACCATCTCCGCCGGTGCCATTCCCTGTCGACGTGTCCGTGCAGTCGGTGTCGGCGCCAACCGCGGCAAGACGGGTTCTACTGACGGTGCTAGACAGCGGGCGGCAACAGGCTCATAAACAGGGCAGAGCCCGGGCAGGACCAGCCTGCCCGGGCTCCGCTCGCCGTGCCTGACGCGCCTCGCTTAGCTGTTAGACCACAGCTGTTAGACCACTAGCCGTTAGACCACTGCGACTTCGGATACTGGATCTGCGCGGAATTCGGCTGGCCGCCCAGAACCTGGACGAAGTTGCCGTCCTGCCACTGGAAGGCAAAGGCGACGGCCTCGTGGTTCTCCCCCAGCGCGTCGAACTTCGCTGGGCCCTGCACGGTCTGGAGGGTGACCCCGCTGTGCAGGTAGGTCATGATCTTCACGTTGCTGATGCTGTGGGTGTGCTCGACCGCG
>JBOHCO010000770.1:0-2229 GCA_050698895.1 Streptosporangiaceae bacterium | reverse complement strand
TGGGCGTGCACGAGCCGTGGTGGGTCTGGGCGCTGATCGCCTGGGCGCTGGTCACCGGCCTGGGCCAGCTGCGGGTCGACATCACCGGCAAGGTCCTGGGCGTCCTGCTCACCGCGGAACTGGCCGTGGTAGTCGCCGAGGCGGTACTCGGGCTGGCCCGCCCGGCGGGCGGGCACCTCAGCTTCGCCAGCCTGTCGCCCGCGGGGCTGGGGTCGGCCGGGTTCGGGACGTTCGGGGTGCTGGCCGTGGTCGCGGTGCTCGGGTTCGTCGGGTTCGAGTTCGGCGCGGGGCTGTCGGAGGAGGCCCGGCGCCCGAGGCGGACCATCCCGGCCGCGACCTACCTGGCGCTGGGCGTGATCGCGGTGGTGTACGCGGGGGTGTCGTGGGCGATAGTCGCTCATGTCGGCACCAGCCACGTCGCCGCCGCGGCCGGGAAACTGGGCCCGGGGCTGCTGTTCACCCTGGGCGGCAATGCGTGGCTGGCCCAGGCCGGGCAGTGGCTGTTCCTGACCAGCCTGTTCGCCGCCGCGCTGGCCTTCCACAACGTCGTCTGGCGGTACGTCTTCGCCCTGGGCCGGGAGAACGTGCTGCCTGCCGCGCTCGGCCGGACCGGGGCCAGCAACATTCCCCGCGCCGCGTCGCTGGCGCAGAGCGCGACCGGCGTGGTCGTCATCGGGGCCTACGCGCTGGGCGGGTGGCCGCCGATGACCGACCTGTTCTTCTGGCTGGGCACCACCGGCGGGTTCGGCATCATCATCCTGCTCGCGCTCACCTCGGTCGCGGTGATCGCGTTCTTCGCCCGCGACCGCGACGGTGAGACGGCCTGGCGGCGGCTGATCGCCCCGGCCATCGCGTTCGCGGCGCTGGCCGGGATCGTCGTGCTGGCCGTGGCGCACTACGCCACGCTGCTCGGCACCGCGCCAGGCAGCCCCGCGGCCTGGGCGCTGCCCGCCAGCTACGCGGCCGCCGCCGCGGCCGGGCTGATCTGGGCCGCGGTCCTGCGCGCCCGCCGGCCGGCGGTGTACGCGACCATCGGGCTGGGCGCCCACGCCATCACCGGCCAGCGCAGCCCCGCGGCCAGCGAGGCGGCCGCGTGACCGCCGCCACGGGCAGCGCCGCGGCCGCCCCGGCCGGGCCGGCGGTCACCGCGACCGCCGCCGACATCCCGGTCCTCGCCGAGGTGATCGCCGAGGCGTTCTTCGACCTGCCGCCCTCCCGGTGGCTGGTCCCCGACCGGGCCGAGCGGCGCCGGATCTGGCCCGGCTACTTCCGGATCTGCCTCGAGCACGCGCTAGCCGCCGGCGCCGTGCACACCACCCCCGGCCGCGACGCAGCCGCGCTGTGGTTCCCGGCCGGCCAGAGCCCGCCGGACCCGCCCGAGGGCTACGCCGAGGCGCTGGCCGAGATCACCGGGAGCTACCACGACCGCTTCACCGCGTTCGACGCCGCGCTGGACCAGCGCCATCCCACCGGGTTCGCGCACCACCACCTGGCCATCCTGGCCGTGCGGTCCGACCGGCAGGGCCAGGGCACCGGCACCGCGCTGCTGCAGGCCCACCACCGCCACCTCGACACCATCCGCCAGCCCGCCTACCTGGAAGCCTCCAGCGAGCGGACCCGCCGGGTCTACAGCCACCACGGCTACGCCGACTACGGGCCGCCGGTCGTCTTGCCAGACGGGCCGTCCCTGTTCCCCATGGTGCGCCAGCCGCGGTCCGAGGCGCTCGCGGCCGCCGCACGGCGCGCCGAGGGCCCCTGGCCCGTACCGCCCGCCCAGAGGAACGAGCCATGACCGGCTCCGCGCCCGGCCCGGCCCCGGAACCTGACGACCCCGATTCGCAGGCGCGGGCGGACTGGATCCGCGGCGTCGACACCGCTCTGGCTGCGGCTGGGCTCGCGACGCGGCTGAACCAGACCGCCGGCGGCCTGGACGTGACCGCTACCATCCACCCGCCCGGCCGCAAGCCAGCTGAGATCGTCGTCGATGAGGACGGCTACCTCGAGATCCAGCTGGTGGAGCGACCCGGTCGTGGCCCCGCAGCAGGTCGCCGCCGCCATCACCGGAGCTCTCACGGCCCTGGCACCCACTGCTGCCGGCAGTTCCGGGTCATGACCGGCACGCCTCGCGACACGAACGCTCCCACGGCGCTCGGCCACCCCGGCGCCCTTGACGCCGTCCCCGTATCGCACCGCCAGCCTGCGCAGCCACCCTGACCCGCACTCATGCCA
>JBOHCO010000769.1:0-4405 GCA_050698895.1 Streptosporangiaceae bacterium | reverse complement strand
GCTGTAGCAGCACCAAAGGGCCAACCATGACGCTGGCGCTGGCCAGGCCAGGCGCTCGAGCCGAGGGCAGCCGACGGTGGGCAGGGCGCGCGGCGATCCGGGAGGGGCTGAGCGGTGCGGGGCGGGGCAAGTGGGACCGGATTGTCGGCGCGCAGGTGCATGCTGGGAGCTAGCGGCGAGAAGCCAACATAAAATCTCCGTGAACCCGATCAAACCCCTCGCGAGAAGCTGGGCCGCATGGAACCTGAGCCTGCCGTCATTGCCAGCCTGCGCCGGGCCGTCGCCGCTATGCCGGACGACCTGACGCTCCGGCTCCACCTCGCGAGCCTGCTGCTGGACGCCGGACAGCACCAGGAGTCCATCCGGCACCTGGGCGCGATCGTGCACGCGGACCCGGCCAACGCCGAGGCGCTGGCCCTGCTCCAGCGGGCCACGGCCGGCCCGCCGCCCGCCGCCCCGCCCTCCGGCGTCTCGGGGCCCGCTGGTGGCACCGGCGTTGCCGATGGGGCCGGAGTCGTCGGTGGTGCTGGAGCTTTCGGTGGGACTGATGTGGCTGGCGGGGCGGAAGCTGCCGGTGGGGCTGGAGTCGCTGGTGGGGCGGGGGCTGCTGGGGCTGCCGGTGGAGGCGACGCGCCGCAGGCTGCTGCCCCGGCCAGCGGGCCGACCTCAGCCGACGGGGCCGCACCGACAGGCGGGGCGACCTCGGCCGACGGGACCGTACCGACAGGCGGCGCCGGCCCGGCGGGCCGGAGCGGGGAGGACGGGGGGCGGGCGGCTTTCGACTGGGCTGAGGCCGAGGCTGAGCTGCGCGGCGTGCTGCCGCCGATGTTCGTTACCGCGGACGGGGCGTCGGCTGAGGAGCCCGGCACCGCGCCGGACGCCTACGACAGCGAGCGGCCGGGGCTGCGGCTGGCCGACGTGGCCGGGCTGGCCGAGGTCAAGGCCCGGCTGGAGGCCGCGTTCCTGGCCCCGCTGCGCAACCCCGAGCTGCGGCGGCTGTACCACAAGAGCCTGCGCGGCGGCCTGCTGCTGTACGGGCCGCCGGGCTGCGGCAAGACGTTCATCGCCCGGGCCGTGGCCGGCGAGCTGGGCGCCCGCTTCCTGGCCGTGTCGTTCGCCGACGTGGTGGACATGTTCATCGGCCAGAGCGAGCGCAACATCCGCGAGCTGTTCACCATCGCCCGCAGCAAGGCACCGTGCGTGCTGTTCCTGGACGAGGTGGACGCGATCGGGCAGAAGCGCAGCCAGGTGCGCAGCGCGCCCATCCGCAGCGCGGTCAACCAGCTGCTGCTGGAGCTGGACGACGTGTCCGGCAGCAACGAGGGGGTGTTCGTGCTGGCGGCCAGCAACCATCCGTGGGACGTGGACAGCGCGCTGCGCCGGCCGGGGCGGTTCGACCGCACGCTGCTGGTGCTGCCGCCCGACGCGGAGGCCCGCGAGGCGGTGTTCCGGTTCCACCTGCGGGACCGGCCGGTGGCCGGCGTGGAGCTGACCCGGCTGGCCGCGTTGACGGAGGGCTACTCGGCGGCGGATATCGCGCACGTCTGCGAGTCGGCGGCCGAGGCCGCGCTGCTGGCCTCGGCCCGGGCGGGCGAGCTGCGGCTGATCGGCCAGGGGGACCTGACCGACGCGGTGGCCCAGGTGCGGCCGTCGATCGGGCCGTGGTTCGAGTCCGCCCGCAACGTGGCGCTATTCGCCAACGAGGGCGGCGCCTATGACGACCTGGTCGCCTACCTGAAGAAGCGGAAGATGCTGTGACGGCCGATACGGCCGTTGATCTCAGCCGGGCCGCCACCATGATCGAGCTCGGCCGCCACGACGAGGCGACCCGGCTGCTGGCGACGGTGGTCGCGGCCGCGCCGGATAGCTCGCGCGGCTGGTGCCTGCTGTCCCGTGCCCACCTGGGCGCCGGGCGCCCGGCCGAGGCCGTGGTGGCGGCCCGGCGGGCCGGGGCGCTGAACCCGGCCGACGACTGGCCGTACCGGCTGGCCAGCACGGCGCTGCTGAGCCTGGGCCGCGGCCAGGAGGCGCTGTCGGCCGCCACGGAGGCCCGCCGCCTGGCGCCGGACTTCTGGCGCTCGCACGTGTGCCTGGCCCAGGCGGCCGTCGCGGCCGGCGAGCGGGACCTGGCCGACGAGGCGGTGGCACAGGCCCTGGCCATCGGCCCGGACGAGGCGGACGTGCAGTTCACGGCGGGCAAGGTGGCGCTGGGCCGGGGCGACCTGCCGCGGGCTCGCGCCCACCAGCAGTCCGCCCTGGCCATCGATCCGGGTCACTCCGGCGCCATCAACGAGCTGGGCCGGATCAGCCTGCGCGAGCGCGACGCCAGCCGCGCCGCGGGTTACTTCCTGCGGGCCGCGCGGTCGGCCCCCGGGGTGGGCATTTTCGGGCGGAACACCGAGGTCGCCCTGGCCAAGGTGCTGACCAACATCACCGTGCTGGCGGCCGCCGTGCTCGCGATCGGGATCGACGTCCCGGTGGCGACGAGGATCGAGCCGGTGGCCTACACCGTGATGATGGTCACACTCGCCGGGCTGGCCTGTGGCTATGCCACGGTCGTGGTCCGCAAGCTGCCCCCGGAGGGGCGCCGGCACCTGCTCCGGATGCTGCGACGGCGGCAGTGGCTGCGCACCGTGGCGGCGATCATCGCGGTCGTCGTCGGACTGGCCGGCCTGGCCGCGCTGTGCCTCACCCTGAGCCGGGCCGGGACACTGCCCCCGGCCCTGGTCGTTCTGGTCATTGTCCTAGCCTCGCGGCTGCTGGTCACGGCGATCATCCGCCGCGCCCGACGTCGCATCCGCTAAGGCGCTGCGCTGAGGCGCTGCGTTCTGCTGAGCCTGCTAGGCCGGCGCGGGCATGACACACCGTCCGTGCGCCCGGAGGGTTTCCGGGCGTACGGCTGTGCTGGCCAGCCGGGTTGGCGGCCTGCCCGCTCACGTGGAGATCACGTCGCGATCAGGCCGCGCACTCCCGGCAAACCAGCTGCTTGCCCCGTGTCTCGGCGAGCTGACTCCTGTGGTGCACGAGGAAGCAGCTCGAGCAGGTGAACTCGTCGGCCTGCCGCGGGATGACCCGGAACGAGAGCTCCTCGTTGGACAGGTCCGCGCCCGGCAACTCCAGGGACTCCGCCACATCGTCGGGGTCGAGGTCGATCACCGTGGACGACTTGTCCATCCGGCGGGCCTGAAGCTCCTGCAGGCTGTCCTCAGTGAGCTCGTCGTCAGTCTTCCTCGGGCTGTCGTAGTCGGTAGCCATCGTGGCCGTTACCCCTCCATCTTCACTAACCTCGTTGCGCGGATGTAACGCTCGGGAAGCCTCGGTTGTGCCCGATTCCGGCGGGGAATTCTTCCACGTCCTAGCGCGAGGTACACCTCTACCGCCAGACACGGTGCGCGTGTCGTGCCGCCAGCCCCCGCCCGCTCGGTCCTAGTACCCGGTTTCCGGGCTGTTCGCCCCTTTGGCCTACCCTGCGTACACGCCTCTGACCAGCAAGTAACCTGCCCGATTTGACTTAACGATGCGGCACAAAGTGCGTATGGTACGAACCACTCATGCTGCCGCTCATGTCCGCGACGCGGAGTTGATCCATGCCTGACGTCACCCCGCTGCGCGCCGAGGACCCCGACCGGGTCGGCCGATACCGGCTGTCCGGGCGGATTTCGGGCATGCCCGGAACGGGACCGGTTTTCGTGGCCAGCTCCGTTTCGGGCCCGGAAGTGGTAGTGCGGCTGCTGCGCGGGAGCTGGACGCGGGACCCGGCCGAGCGGGACCGGTTCGCGGCCGAGGCCAGCTCGGCGGCCCGGGTGCCGCCGTTCTGCGCCGCCCGGATCGTCGACGCGTGCGTGGTGGACGACTACGCGTTCCTGGTCAGCGAGCACGTGGCCGGGCGATCGCTGCTGGAGACCGTCTCCGATGACGGCCCGTTTCCGGGCCTGGAGCTCGAGGCGGTGGCCATCGGCAGCGCGACCGGGCTGGCCTCGGTCCACCAGGCCGGGCTGGTGCACGGCAATTTCGGTCCCGAGTACGTGGTCATGAGCGCCTCGGGCCCGCGGGTGATCGAGTACGGCATCACCCCGCCCTACGGGTCGGCCACGCCGTCCGCCGACATGCTGGCCTGGGCCCAGACGATGGTGTTCGCGGCCATCGGCCGCCCGCCTGCCACCTTCGCGGACCTGGACTCGCTGCCGGCGGACCTGCGCGAGGCGGTGGCCGAGTGCCTGTCCGGCGACCCGGCCCTGCGGCCGTCGGCCCGCTCGATCGTGCTGGGCCTGGTGGGCGGCACCCTGCCCGCCGAGCGGGCGCTGCCGGAGGGGGCGCGCCGGGCCGCCCTGGCCGCCAGGGCGGCTGACGTGCCCGCGCGGGACCTGGCCTCGCTGGGCGCCGGGCCCGCCGGCGGGTAACCGGC
>JBOHCO010000768.1:0-4616 GCA_050698895.1 Streptosporangiaceae bacterium | reverse complement strand
ACCGCGGTTGCCCCAGAGGACATGCTGCAGGAACGTCGTGCCCGTCTTCGGCTCGCCGATGTGCACGTAGACGCGGGGGGCGCGGCTACCCGGCACCTGGCTCTGCTGGTCGGCCGGAACCCGGCCTCGCGTGACGCGTGATGTCAACCTGACACCTTGGCTCGGTCTTGACGCAACTGCGTCTATGGTCATGTGCCTGCATATGGATAGCAAAGGAATGGTATCGGCAAGGACCGGCCGGCGTGATCAAAATGCGGTACGCGGTGGGTCGTCTAGCTCGCCGAGCGGGGCGCAGGCGCAAGACTGGCTAGGGTTGGCAACTGTCCGGCCGCACTCCGGACATGTCCACATCGCCGCTGGCACTTCCTCACGGTCGCGCGGCCCGGCGCGATCCCCGGCCCAGCGGATATCCACGGGGAGATTGACATGGCCGACGGCCCGCGCGTCCTGATCGCTGCCGCGCTGGGGAAGATCATCGAGCCCGTGCTGCGGCAGAACCTCGGCGATGCCACGCTGCGCATCGCCGAGGACCAGGCCACGGTGGTCCAGGCGGTCACCGAGCGGCTGCGGTTCGACGTCGTGGTGACCGACCTGACCTGGAACGACTATGCCATCGAGTACGAGTTTGACGGCCTGGACGTGCTGGACGCGCTGCGCCAGGCGGGGCGCCCCACGCCGGTCATCTTCGCGGCGCAGGGGCACGGGGTAGAGCGCGACCACCTGGATGAGGCGGTCGAGCAGCCGGAGGTGGTCGGCGTCTACCGCAAGGCCACGGGGCCGATGCCGCTGGTCCATGGCATCGACATCGCGGTCCGGGGCGGCCGCCTGGCGGACTCGCAGTTCCCGCCGGGGGGCAGCCCGCCGGAAATCCCGCGGATCCACGCCTACTTCGGCAAGGGCAAGGGGACGACGGCGGCCCGGCTGGCGGGCGCGATCGCGTCGGGCCGGGCGGTCAACCACGAGACGCTGGCCAGCACGGCGCACGTGGGCTATGACACGGCGGCCAAGCTGGTCGACTACCTGGGCCCGCTGATCCGGGACCGGCATGAGCACAGCCCCGGCCTGAAGATGACGCCGGAGGTCGTCTACCGGTGGTGCGGCGAGCACTCCCGCTACATCCTGAGCTGGTGCCGGCGCAACGGCCAGGCCGACATCGCGACCCGTGTCACGGGCCTCATCGTCGGCTAGGCGCGGCCAGGCGGGCCCGCGCTGGACGGCCCGGCACCGTCCGGTCACCCTCGGCCATGCAGGTTCTTGCATGGCCGGGAGCGGACCATGCGGGAAACTTCCTGATCGACGGCGAACGGACTTTGTTCCATCGCTTCCGGATATAACAGGACGGTCGAACGAGGGTTCCGGGGGGGCGCCCTTGACCCCTGGTACCCGGCGGCGGTCCAGCACCGAGCCGGGTACCGGGGTCGACGGGCCCGGCGCCTCACACCCGGGCGTAGTCCTCGATGTCCTGCTCGAAGTCCGCCACCAGCTCCGGGGTCAGGGTGCGGCGGGTCTTGCCGATGGCCTGGCGGATGTCGGCCATGGTCACCTGCTCCTCGCCGCGCTCGAACAGCACGCGCTCTGCTCGCGGCCGGGTTGTCCCACAGCCGGGCGGCGGCATCGAGGTCGTCGGCATGAAAGTCGCGAATCCGCCAGGGCGCCATGCCTCAGTGTGCCAGTTGCAGGCGGCGGCGTCGTCCCGGCACAATCGCGCGGTGACCGACCCGCTGACCGATCCGCCCGCCCCCGACTTCTCCGTCAAGCCCACCCTGACCGGCCAGCGGGTGCTGCTGCGCCCGATCGCGCCGGACGCCGACGCCCCCGCGCTGCGCGCGATGCTCCAGGACGCCGAGGCGCTCAGGCTGACCGGCAGCAGCCACGGCGCCGGTGACCGGCCGGCCTGGGATGACGCGGCCGAGGCCCGCTTCCGCGAGTGGTACGCAACCAGGAATATTGAACAAGGGCGGCTCGACCTGGCCGTGGTCGACCTAGCCAGCGCGCGGTGCGTGGGCGAGGTCGTGCTCAATGACTGGGATGAGGCGAACCGCAGTTGCGGGTTCCGGACGCTGCTGGGGCCAGACGGACGCGGTCGCGGACTGGGCACCGAGGCCGTGCGGCTGATCGTCGGCTACGGCTTTGAGCGGCTCGGCCTGCACCGGATCGAGCTGGAGGTGTACTCCTTCAACCCGCGGGCCCGCCGCGTCTACGACAAGGTCGGCTTCGTGGCCGAGGGCGTGCTGCGCGACGCGCTGCGCTGGGGCGACGGGTGGATCGACGCCACCGTGATGTCGATACTCGCCCCGGAATGGGCTCGCCACCACGGCCATCCCTAGCCGTCGCCCGTGGCCGTCGCTCGTGGCGCTGGCCTGGATGGTCAGGTCAGCGGAAGTCGTCGATGCCCGCGCCGTCCTCGCGCTCCCAGCCGTAGGCGGCCAGGTACCCCCAGCAGTCCGGCTTGCTCCCGTCGACGTCGGTAACGCCGTAGGCGTCGGCGAGCTGCCGGGCACTGACGATCGTGCCGCCCCAGCGCCCGACGTCGGCCGCCCCGGCCAGCGCCGCGACGCCCCGGCCGACGTAGGCCGGCGACTCGGAGATCGCGAAGCCGGGAGTCTTGACGCAGGCCTCCCGCCAGGTGTTCTCGGTGACCCCGAAGTTGCTCAGCATGTTCTCCGAGCGCAGCCACCCCGGCGTGACCCCGACCGCGGTGACCGGATGGTCGGCCAGCTCGGCGTGCAGCCCGATGACGATGCGCTCCACGTTGGCCTTGACCAGGTCGTAGTAGAACCCGACATTGCGCCGGAACTCGGCGTTGGCCGCCGAGGTGCCGTCGGTCATCTCGATGACCAGGCCCTGGCTCCCGTGCCCGGCCGTCGTGCGCAGGATCAGCGGGATGGCGGCCCGGCACGTGATGAGGTGGGTGTGCACGCCCATCTGGAGCATCCGCAGCCCGCCCGGCCAGTCGTGCTCCCACAGGGGCTTGTCCCACTCGGCGTACTTGTCGCCGCCGAAGATGTCGTTGACCAGCACGTCGAGCCGGCCGTGCTCGCGCTCGATGGCCGCCGCCAGCGCGGCCACCGCCTCCGGATCCTCGTGGTCCACCACCTGGGCCGAGCCCGCCCCGCCCGCGGCGCGGATCAGGTCGCCGGTCTCCTCGATGGTCTCGGGCCGGCCGATCTCGGACTGGCCCGAGACCCGGCTGCTGCGGCCGGTGGCGTACGTGAAGAACCCGGCGCGGGCCAGCTCGACGGCGATGGCCCGCCCGGCGCCGCGGGTCGCCCCGGCCACCAGGGCTACGGGAGTGTCGGTGCCTGGCTGCATCTCCCCAGGCTGGCACAGCTCCCGCAGCGGCAACACCCGCCTGGGCCCGCGCCAGCTGCCGCCTCACGGCCGGGAGAGGAACACGACCTGGCCGGGCTGTATCTGGGCGGGCTGGTCCAGGAGGCCGGCCAGGGCGCCGGTGATAGCCGGGACGTAGGTGCGGTCCTGGGGAAAGGTCTTCGTGGACACGAGGATCAGCCCGGCGTGCGCCTGGCCAGCAGCGCGATAGCGCGCATCGAGGGGCACGAAGTCCTTGATGTTGACCGTGACCAGCGCGCGCCCGGCACTGGTCGCGGCGGCCAGGGTCTGGTCGTCGGGCAGCCCGGTCAGCCTGGGATCTGCCACCACGGCCGCGACGTCATGGCCCTTGGCGCACAGCCGCTCACCGATGACGCCAGGAAGCATCTCGTCCAGCAGCAGCGGGCAGCTCACGGTCTGGTCATGTCTGGTTATCGTCTGGGTGCCGGCTATCCCGCTAGCAGCTGGCGCTCGCGGCGCCAGGCTTCTTCGGCCGCTTCTTCGGCTGCATCGGCGGCGGCGATCTCGGCGTCGATCTCATCTGGGTAGCACGACCAGTACCGGACGGCGGCCCGGGTCAGGCGGGCCGGGAGGCCAGTGTTCTCGCTCGCCATGGCCAGCAGGTCGGCCTCGGCTGACTGCCCAGCGGACCGCGGAGATACGCGCCAGGGTCCGGCAGATGATCAAGATCACGGCCCGGTTCGGCGCTTACCGCCGGGGCCTGCTGGCCGCCGCCGACCAGCTCAGCCCCGAAGAGGCCGCGATCATCTCGGATCTGGAACAGCACGGGCTCCAGGTGCCGCAGCTTCGCGATGTGCTGTGCGGCGGGCATGTCCTGATCGACAACCCGGAGCTGTACGAGGACTGGCGGTTCGCCGGGCGCAGCCATCTGCGCATTTCCAGCCATCATCGCGACATCGACAAGAAGGTCTATCCGGACATCGGGCTGCGCGGGCAGGTGGTCCGGTAGAAGCTGCACGGGCGGACGGCTCAGGGCACCTGGGCCAGGCCGACCCGGCCAACGAGCTTGGCCAGGCGCTGGACGGCCGGGCCGGGCGCGGCCTGTTCGGCAACTCCAAGGTGTGGATCACCGAGACACCCGCCCGCGGGGCCACCGCCGTGCTGAGCCAGCTCAGCGATCCGCCGGCGCCGGCACCGGGGTGGGCGCGGACGGGAGGGACATGACCGCTGTCCGCGCGCCGGCCCCCGGGCCCGGCCAGGCGAATGTGCCCGAGGGGCTGGTCTCGGCCGTGGTCGGCCTGGTCGGCACCGGGCCGGTGCTGCTC
>JBOHCO010000767.1:0-1303 GCA_050698895.1 Streptosporangiaceae bacterium | reverse complement strand
GGCCATCGCCCGCGCCGGCACTCCCCGAGGCTGGCGCCGGGCTAGCCGCCCAGCTCACTGCGTATCTGGCTGGGTACCGCGCTGGACGGCCCGGTCAGCGTCGGCGTCGGCAGCGCGAACCCGCCCTGCTTGTACTGGGCCAGGCCCTGCTGGGACAGCGTGTAGGCGACGAACGCGATGCCGGCTGGCGTCGGCTTGCCGACGATCGTGATGTCGATGACCTGCGGCGAGCCGTTCTTGGTCGCCTTGGGCCCGCCGGGCGGGGAGATCGTCAGCGTGGCCTTGGCGTACTGGTCGGCGTCGGCGAAGTCGCCCAGGCTGATCGCGGCCGGCAGCTTGATGTAGCTCAGGTGCAGCTCGATCGCCTGGGTGATGAACGCGCTGGCCGCGTCGAGCTGGCCGGACTCCAGCGTCGAGTCCAGCGAGGACTCGGCGAAGATCTCGGACGAGCTCGCTGAGGCGGGTGCCCCGCCGAGGATCTTCGTCACCGTGTCGGCGGGCAGGTGGTAGTACTTCTGGGCCAGCATCAGCATGAAGATGAAGTCACGGCCCTGCGGGTCGATGTTGGGGTCGGTCCGGCCGAGCTTAAGGCCCGGCGTCTGCAGCAGCGTGAACAGGTCCTTGATCGGCTTCTTGCCGTCGGCGATGGCCTTGAACTGGCTGGCGTACTTGCCCTTGGGGTTGTAGGCCACCACCATCTGGGTGCCCGCGTACTGGACGTACCACTTGGTGAACTTGGGCTCCAGGGGGGTGATGTTGTCGGAGCCCACGCTCTCGAAGACGTTGGGATGAATCTCGCCCGAGGCGATGTCGGACTCCAGTTCGCCGGCAGACGCGCCGTGCCCGCTGTACTTGAACTTGGCCGCGGACGTGAAGGCGGGCCCGGCGACCTTCTCGTTCAGGAACTGCAGCGACGAGGCGTAGGCCACGCTGGCCGTCCCGCTCGGCGGGCTGCTGGTCTTCTTCCCGCCGGCATTGGTGGTGCTCGAGGAACTGCCGCAGCCAGCCATAGATGCCGTGGCCAGCCCGATGCAGGTAGTCGCGATCAGCACGCCCAGGCGTGCCCCGCGGGGTCTCGTAAAGGCGATCATCCCGTGCATCCTCTGAACATAGACACCACTGGTTGCGCGGCGCAAGAAGACTCGACATGTCGTAACGGTGATGTGTATCGGAAGATTCTGGATCTGCGGGCTAGTCAGCGTTCAGCTAGTTTTCAGCTTGGACCGCTTGGATGGACCGGCGACCGAACCTGCGGCCGGGGCCTACCATGAGTCTGCGGCGGCATGGGGACGTTGCCCTGCTG
>JBOHCO010000766.1:0-10466 GCA_050698895.1 Streptosporangiaceae bacterium | reverse complement strand
CCACGGGCGCGCCGCCCGCCAGTGCCAGCGCCGCGGTCACCGCCACCGCGGTCCCGCCCGCCGCCAGCCCCGGCAGGCGCCGGGTCAGCCACGCGGCTCGCGCCGATCTTGAGCCTGCTGTCAGTCCGGGGACCCGCACCAGTCCCGAGAGCTTCGCCATCGTGCCCGCCTTCATCCGCCCGCGATCCGGTAGCCGGACAACCCGGCCAGTGACCCACCGGGTAAGCACAACCCGACTTTGTTAGGAAACGTACCGAACAATAGCCGGGCGGACAAGACCACGCCAGCCCCGGCCGCCGCCTCCGGCCGCCGACACCGCGCCGCCGCCGGCTCCGGCCGCAGCCGCCAGCGTCATGGCTGGCCCTCTGGTGACGCTGTAGCAGCACCAGAGGCCCAACCATGACGTTCCGCGGGCCAGGACCGGGCCGCCGGCGCGTTACCGGAGTGCGGAATGGTGCTGGCGTGACGACTGAGAGACGTGTGCTTGGCCAGCTGGCTCGTGGGTCCCCCGGGCGCGCGGACCAACGACGTGAAAGGGCCGTTCACGTCGCTACCGGCACGGACGAACGACGTGAGGTCAGGCCTGGCGGCCGCCAGCACGAGGTGCGGCCAGGGCGCGCAAGAGCTCGGCCGTGGCCGCGTCGGCCGGGTAGGACGCCTCGATGCTCAGCTCCTCGACCGTCACGTCCGTGGCCGTGTCCACCGCCGCGCTGATGCTGAACAGCGACAGCTCCCGGTCGCCCAGCCGGTAACGCAGCGGCAGCACCACGCCCGCCGGCGACACCGGCTCCTCGCCCCCGCCGGGGTAGCCGGCCAGCTCGGAGTGCAGGTCACGCAGCCGGTCGTCGCCCAGCGTGCGGGCCCGGTGGCTGAGCTGCGTGAGCAGGTGCGAGCGCCACTGGGCCAGGTTGGCGATGCGCGGCGCCATCCCGCGCGGGTGCAGGCTCAGCCGCAGCACGTTCACCGGCGGCGCCAGCAGCTCCGGCGCGCAGCCGTCCAGCAGCGCCGCGATGGCGGCGTTGCTGTCCAGCAGGTCCCACCAGCGGTCGATGATCACCGCCGGGTAGGGCAGGTGCCCGGCCAGCACCTGGCGCAGCGCGACCCGCACGCTGGCCAGCTCCGGCTCGTCCAGGCCGTGCTGGGGGTAGGCGGGCGCGTAGCCCCCGGCCAGCAGCAGCGCGTTGCGCTCGCGCAGCGGCACGTCCAGCTGCTCGGTCAGCCGCAGGATCATGGCCGGCGTCGGCCGGGACCGGCCGGTCTCCACGAAGCTCAGGTGGCGGGCCGAGATGTCGGCCTGGATGGCCAGGTCAAGCTGGCTCAGCCGGCGCCGCTCGCGCCACTCGCGCAGCAGCGTGCCGACCGCCGGCGGGCCCGCCGCGGGCCAGGTTGTCGTCACCACGCCCCCGACGTTAGCCGCCCGCCCCGCCGCGCCGCGATTACCCCGCAGGTAATGCCGCCGCCTTACCTCCGGCGTAATCGACACCGGCCGGCGGGTGTCCGCAGGATGGGTCACGTTCCGGATCGGACCACGCCATGACGAAGGAGAGACCGACATGAACGACGTGATCGCCCGCTACCTGGACTGCTGGAACGAGACTGACCCGGCGGCCCGGCGCAAGCTGATCGACGAGGTGTGGGCGGCCGACGCCCGCTACGTGGACCCGCTGGCGCAGGTGCAGGGCCGGGGGGCCATCGACGCCACCATCGCCGCGGTGCAGGGGCAGTTCCCCGGCTTGGTGTTCACGCTGGCCGGGCCGGTGGACGCGCACCACCGCCAGGCCCGCTTCGGCTGGAACCTGGGCCCGGAGGGCGCCGAGCCGCTGGTGGTCGGCTTCGACGTGGCCGAGACCGGCGAGGACGGCAAGATCAGCACCGTGCTGGGGTTCCTCGACGTGGTGCCCGGCTGAGCCCGCACGGCCGGGCCGAAACTCGGATGCGGTGCCCGGCAAGCCCTGGCTAGGCTGCCCGGCATGGTGCCGTCCGCACGCATCGCCGAGTTTGCCCTCCTGTCCTGGGTCTTGATCATCGTGCCCGGCCCGAACGTCCTGTTCGTCATCAGCCGGTCGCTCCAGCAGGGCCGGGCGGCCGGCCTGGCGACCGTGGCCGGCGGGCAGCTCGGCCAGTGCGCGCAGGTCGTCGCGGTGGCGTTCGGCATCGGCGCGCTGGTCGAGGCGTCGGCGGCCGCGTTCACCGTGATCAAGCTGGCCGGCGCCGCCTACCTGGTCTTCCTGGGCGTCCAGGCCATCCGGCACCGCCGGGCGCTGGCCGAGGCCCTCGGCCTGCCGGCCGGCGGCCGGCCCGTGCGCCGGATGCTGGCCGACGGCTTCGTGGTCGGCGCGACCAACCCCAAGGTGATCGTGTTCTTCGTCGCGGTGCTGCCCCAGTTCGCCGACCGCGCGGCCGGGCACGTGCCCGTGCAGATGGTGCTGCTGGGCGGGGTGTTCGTCGGCATCGCGCTGATCTCCGACAGCATCTGGGCCCTGGTCGCCGGGACGGCCCGCGGCTGGCTGGCCCGGTCGCCCCGGCGGCTGGCGGCCATCGGCGGGACCCGCGGGACCGGCGGCCTGGCCATGATCGGCATCGGCGCCAGCCTGGCCCTGACCGGCCGCAAGGATTAGCGCCGTAACAGGCCTCAGTTCTGCAGCGGCAGCAGCTCCTGACAGAACTCGTCGATGAACTGGCTCACCGCCGCGCCCGGGCTGGCCGGCCGGACCACGAACTTGGTCAGGCCCGCCTCGATGTAGCCCTTGATCAGGTCGCGGGCCGCCGCCCAGTTACCCGCGGCCAGGCTGGCCGGGTCCGCGCCCGGCCGGCGGTCAGCCATGGCCCGCAGCAGCTCCGGCGGCAGCCCGTCGGTGCCCACGGCCAGGCTGATGCCGTAGTGGTCGGCCTCGATCTCCCGCCCGGCCTGGCTGGCCGCGGCCTGGATCGCCACCCGGGCCTGGCCCGCCTCGGCCGGGGACATGAAGCTGCCCAGCCAGCCGTCCCCGTAGACGCCGACCCGGCGCAGCGCGGCCGGGGCGCTGCCGCCCAGCCAGATGTCCAGCGGCCTGGCCGGGGCGGGCCCGACGCTGGCCGCCTCGACGGTGAAGAACTCGCCCGCGAACGAGACCGGCTGCCCGGTGACCAGCTGGCGCAGCAGGGCCAGCGACTCGTCGAACACCGCGGCCCGGCGGCCGGGCGGCACCGGGAACGCCGTCACCTCGGCGCGGCGGGCCGGGCGCAGCCCGAACACCGGAAGCACCCGGCCGGGGGCCAGCCCGGCCAGCGTGGTCAGCTCCTTGGCCACCAGCACCGGGTGGCGGCCGGGCAGCACCGCCACGCCCGTCCCGACCTTGAGCTTGCGGGTCCGGGCCAGGGCGTAGGCCATGCCCGCGAACGGCTCGATCAGCGGGCCGAACACCATCTCGCTCAGCCACAGCGAGTCCACCCCGGCGGCCTCGAGGTGATCCAGGGCGGCGGCGAAGCCATCGGGCACCGCCGCGGCCCCGAGGCTGACTCCGATGCGGATCTTCATGACTCATCCATAGGCTCACCCATAGTCGTCCATGGTCCCATCCGACCGCCAATCACCCGCGGGCCGTCATCCGGCCGCCGAGTGGCTAGCCTGGGGTCCGCGTCATCCCCCCGACCGACCATCCCCCTGTGCGAGGACGTTCTCATGGCCGCTGCCGAAATCACCCGCGACGAGACTCGCCAGCGCGCCGCGCTGGTGCAGGTCGAGTCCTACGAGGTCGGGCTGGACCTGACTCGCGGCGCGCAGGTGTTCGGCTCGCAGGTCCTGATCAGGTTCGGCTGCGCCCAGCCGGGCGCGGCGACCTACCTGGACCTGATCGCGGAGCGGGTGCACGAGATCGTGCTCAACGGCGAGCGCCTGGACCCGGCCCTGGTCGTGAGCGCGGGCCGCATCGCGCTGCCCGGCCTGGCCGCCCGCAACGAGCTGCGGGTCACCGCGGACTGCCGGTACTCAGGCGAGGGCACCGGCATGCACCGCTCGGTCGACTCCGCCGACGGCCGGGTGTACCTGTACACCAAGTTCGAGCCGGCCTACGCGCGCCGGGTGTTCGCCAACTTCGAGCAGCCCGACCTCAAGGCGCCGTTCACCTTCCGCGTCACCGCGCCCGCCGGCTGGACCGTGCTGTCCAACCAGCCCGTGGCGGCCAGCGAGCCGGGCCCGGCCGGCACCACCTGGCGCTTCCCGCCCACCCCGCGGATCTCGACCTACCTGACCGCCGTGGTGGCCGGCCAGTACGAGACCGTGCGCGGCACCCACACCACCGCGCGGGGCCAGCAGATCCCGCTCGCCCTGGCCTGCCGCGCCTCGCTGGCCCCGCACCTGGACGCCGCCGACGTGCTCGCGCTCACCGGCCGCGGCCTGGACTACTACACCGGCCTGTTCGACGGGGACTTCCCGTTCGGCCAGTACGCCCAGGCGTTCGTGCCCGAGTACAGCGCCGGGGCGACCGAGAGCGTGGGCTGCGTGGTCATCACCGACCAGCTCCTGTTCCCGTCCAAGGTCACCGGCGAGATGTACGAGATGCGGGCCATGGTCGTCCTGCACGAGATGGCGCACATGTGGTTCGGCGACCTGGTCACCATGAAGTGGTGGGACGACCTGTGGCTGAACGAGTCGTTCGCCGAGTTCATGGCCACGCTGAGCAGTGCCGAGGCGGGCGGCTTCGGCGACGCCTGGACCACGTTCTCCATCGGCCGCAAGACCTGGGCCTACCTCCAGGACCAGCTCCCGTCCACCCACCCGGTGGCCGCCGACGTGCCGACGCTCAGCCAGGCCGTGGCCAACTTCGACGGCATCAGTTACGCCAAGGGCGCGGCCGTGCTCCAGCAGCTCGCGGCCAAGGTCGGCCGGGAGCGGTTCTTCGCCGCCATCCGGGCCTACTTCGCCGCCCACGCCTTCGGCAACGCCACGCTCGCCGACCTGCTCCAGGCCCTGGAGGCCAGCTCCGGCACCCGGCTCGGCGACTGGTCCGAGGCCTGGCTGGAGACCGCGGGCCCGAACACCCTGCGGGCCGAGTTCGACGAGGCCGCCGACGGCACGCTGACCACGTTCGCCATCACCCAGGAAGCACCGCCGGGCTACCCGACCCTGCGCCCGCACCGCATCGCCGTCGGCCTGTACGCCCGCGACGCCGGCGGCGGCCTGACCCGCACCCACCGCGCCGGGGTCGACGTCGCCGGCCCCCGGACCGAGGTGCCCGAGCTGGCCGGGCGGCCGCGGCCGGACCTCATCCTGGTCAACGACGACGATCTCGGGTACGCCAGGGTCCGCTTCGACCCGCGCTCGCTGGCCACCGTGACCCAGTCCGTCGGCGGGCTGCGCAGCTCGCTGTCCCGTGCCGTCTGCTGGACCGCCCTCATCGACATGGCGCGCCAGGGCGAGCTGTCGCTGCCCGCGTTCGCGAAAGCCGTCACCGCCGGGCTCGGCCAGGAGGACTCGCTGCCCGTCATCCAGGTCCTCCAGTCGGTGACCAGCCAGCTCCTGCTGGCCGGCGACCCGGTCATGGCGACCCAGATCAAGGCTCAGCTGGCGGCCGAGGGCGCCCGGCTGCTGCGCGCCGCCGCCGCCGGCAGCGACCGCCAGCTGGCCTGGGCCCTGCTGCTGGCCTGGACCGCCACCACCCCCGACCAGCTCGACCTGATCGCCGGGCTGCTCGACGGCGGCACCGAGCTGCCCGGCCTGGTCGTCGACACCGGGCTGCGGTGGGCGCTGCTGCGCCGCCTGGCCGCCACGGGCCGGGCCGGGGACGCCGAGATCGACGCCGAGCTGGCCCGCGACCACACCGACGCGGGCCGGCGGCACGCCCTGGGCGGCCGGGCCGCCATCCCGGACGCCGAGCACAAGGCCGCCGCCTGGCACCTGCTCGCCGAGACCCAGGACCTGGGCACCGCCGGGGTCAGCGCCGTGGTGCTCGGCTTCGCCCTGCCCGAGCACGCGGCGCTGCTCGCCCCGTACACCGAGCGTTACTTCGCGGCGCTGCCGGAGATCTGGTCCGCGCGCAGCGAGCACTTCCGGGCCATGCTGGCCCGGGCCCTGTTCCCGTTCTGGTCGGCCTCGCCGGAGCTGATCTCGCGCATCGACGCGTTCCTCTCGGCGGCCGACCGCGAGCCGGACCTGGCCCGCCTGCTGACCGAGCGGCGCGACATGGTCCAGCGCGCCCTGGCCGCCCGCGCCCGGCCCGGCTAGCTCGAGGCCCGGCAGGCCCAGTCATCATCGAGCCGGCTCCATGATCCCGGCAATCCGTCCGCGAATGGCGCTGACGGCTTGCCGGGATCATGGCGATCCGCGTGGCGGCTGGCGCTGAAGGCGGGGTCCGGCCTGCGCGGAGTCAGCGGAAGTCGCGGCTGCGGGCGGCGGCGACTACGCGGAGGCGCTGGAGGCGGGTGGCGAGCAGGCTGACCGCCCCGTCCAGCCGTTCCACCCGGCCGTGGATGAGCAGGGCGTCGGCGGCCACGCCGATCTTGCGGTAGCGGTGCCAGACCGCGGGCGGGCAGATGATGTTGGCCATCCCGGTCTCGTCTTCCAGGCTCAGGAACACCACGCCCCGCGCGGTGCCCGGCTGCTGGCGGTGGGTGACCAGGCCGCCTACCGCGACGGCGGCGCCGTCCGGCGCGGTGACCAGCTCCCCGGCGGGCAGCACGGACTGCTCGGCGAGCAGGGGCCTGATGTGCTCGATGGGATGGGTCCCGTAGGTCCCGGTGGCCCACAGGTTGGCGAAGGTCTCCTCGGCGGCGGTCATCGGCGGCAGCGGCGGCGCGGCCAGGCCGAGGGTGGTGCCGGGCAGCTGGCCGGGCCGGATGGTGGCCGCGGCGCCGGCCGCCCAGAGCGCCTCGCGCCGGGTCAGCCCGAAGCAGCCGAACGCGCCGCCCAGGGCCAGCGCCTCCAGCGCGGGCACGCCCAGCGCGGTACGGCGGGCGAAGTCCTCCAGGCCGGCGTAGGGCTGCCCGGCCTCGATGGCGGCGGCCGCGGCCGAGCCGAGGTGGCGGACCTCGGACAGGCCGAGCCGGATCACCGGCTGGTCCGGTGCTCTGCCTCCGCCCCCGGCTGACGGGGGGCGACCCCCCGAATCCCCCCGCCGGGCACCGCCCGAGGACTCCGGCTTCTCCAGGGTGGCGAGCACGCCGCTGACGTTGACGTCCACGCCGCGCACCTCGACGCCGTGGCGGCGGGCGTCGCCGATCAGGCTGGCGGGCGCGTAGAAGCCCATGGGCTGGGCGCGCAGCAGCGCGGCGGTGAACGCGGCCGGGTAGTAGCACTTGAGCCAGGCACTGGCGTAGACCAGGTAGGCGAAGCTGATCGCGTGCGACTCGGGAAACCCGTAGCTGGAGAACGCGAGGATCTTGGCGTAGATGTCCTCGGCGATGCCGGCCGGGATCCCGCGGGCGGCCATCCCGTCCAGCAGCCGCTCGCGCAGCTCCTCGATCCGCTCCGGGGCCCGCTTGGAGCTCATGGCCTGGCGGAGCCGGTCCGCCTCGGCCGGGGTGAACCCGGCGCAGTCGATGGCGATCTGCATCATCTGCTCCTGGAACAGCGGGACGCCGAGGGTCTTGCCCAGCGCCTGGCGCATCAGCTCGTGCGGCAGGCCGGATTCCTCCTGCCCGTGCCGGCGCCGGATGTAGGGGTGCACCGAGCCGCCCTGGATCGGCCCCGGCCGGATCAGCGCCACCTCGATGACCAGGTCGTAGAACTTCTCCGGGCGCAGCCGGGGCAGGGTGGCCATCTGGGCCCGTGACTCGACCTGGAAGACCCCGACCGTGTCGGCCGCCTGCAGCATCTGGTAGACGGCGGGGTCCTCCTGCGGGATGGAGTGCAGGTTCCAGCGCACCCCGTGGGCCTGCTCCACCAGCTCGAAGCAGTCCCGCAGCGCGGTCAGCATGCCCAGGCCGAGCAGGTCGAACTTGACCAGGCCGGCGTAGGCGCAGTCG
This sequence comes from Streptosporangiaceae bacterium, assembly GCA_050698895.1. GTDB lineage: Bacteria > Actinomycetota > Actinomycetes > Streptosporangiales > Streptosporangiaceae > DASUBV01. The sequence goes on along the minus strand of JBOHCO010000766.1, from coordinate 2,525 downwards.
TCCTTGTCCCACTGGAGCACCGACCGGCCCGGCATCCGCGCCCACTCCACCGGGCACACCTCCCCCACCGGCCGGTCGCAGATCACCATGCCGCCCGAGTGGATGCCCAGGTGCCGCGGCAGCCGCTGCATCTGTCTGGCCAGCCCCAGCACGGGCTCGGGGACGCCCGCGTCCGGCGGGACGGGCTGGCCAGGGGCGTAGGCGCGGGGGCCGACCTGCCGGGACCACTCATTCTGCTGCTCCGGCGAGTAGCCCAGCGCCCGGCCCGCGTCCCGCAGCGCCATCCGCGGCCGGTAGGAGATGACGTTGGCCACCTGCGCCGCCCGCTCCCGGCCGTAGGTCCGGTAGACGTACTGGATGACCTCCTCGCGGCGCTGGTGCTCGATGTCCAGGTCGATGTCGGGCGGCCCGTCCCGGCCCGAGGACAGGAACCGCTCGAACAGCAGCCCGTGCTGGACCGGGTCCACGCTGGTGATCCCGAGCGCGTAGCAGACGGCCGAGTTCGCGGCCGAGCCCCGGCCCTGGCACAGGATCCGCTCGTCCTCGCAGAACTTCACGATGCTGTGCACGATCAGGAAGTAGCCGGGGAAGGCGAGCTCCTCGATGACGTCCAGCTCGCGGGCGATCTGCGCGTAGGCGCCGTCGACCCGCTCGGCGGCCGGGGGCCCGTAACGGCCCAGGGCCTTCTCCAGCACCAGGCCGCGCAGGTAGCTGGCCTCCGTGCCGCCGCCGGGCACCGGGAAGTCCGGCAGCCGGGGCGCGATCACGTGGAAGTCGAACGAGCAGGCCGCGGCCAGCTCCAGCGTCCGGTCGACGACGCCGGGGTAACGGCTCAGGCGGCGGGCCGCCTCGTCGCCGGACCGCAGGAAGCCGCCGCCCGCCGCGGCCAGCCAGCCGTCCATCTCGGTCAGGCTGCTGCGCGCCCTGATCGCCGTGAGCGCCTGGGCCAGCCGGGCCTCCCGCGGCGTGGCGTAGTGGACGTTGCTCGTCGCCACCGTGGGCACCCCGGCGGCCGCGGCCAGCCCGGCCAGCGCGTCGTTGCGCTCATCGTCGGTCGGCTGATCGCCGACGGTCAGCTCGACGCGGACGTTCCCGGCCCCGAACACGCCGGCCAGCCGCCGCAGCTCCCGCAGCGCGCTGTCGCGGCCGGCCGGACGGCCGCTGACCGCGGCGGCGCCGAGGGCGGCGGGGACCGTGCCCTTGCGGCAGCCGGTGAGGATGACCCAGTGCCCGCCGTGCACTGCGGCCAGCTCGTCCTCGTCGTAGACCGGGCGGCCCTTCTCGCCGCCGGCCAGCTGCGCGGCACTGATCACCCGGCACAGCCGGGCGTAGCCCTCCGGATCGCGGGCCAGCACCAGCAGGTGACGGCCGCCGGGGTCGGGCGTCCCGGCCCGCGGCGTCCCGGACCGGTCCAGGCTGAGCTCCGCTCCGAAGACCGTCCGCAGCGTGCCGCCGCCCGCCCGCAGCCGCTCCGCCGCCTGGGCGAACTGCGGCACCCCGTACATGCCGTCGTGGTCGGTGATGCCCAGCGCGGTCAGGCCCAGCTCGGCCGCCTCGTCGACCAGCGCCTGGGGGCTGGAGGCCCCGTCGAGGAAGCTGTAGGACGAGTGACAGTGCAGCTCGGCCCAGCCGGTCGCCGCCCGCACCCGCCGCCCGGCCCGCCTCGTGGCGTCGCCCGCCCCGGTGCCGGCGGGCGGCTTGTGGGCACTATCTGACCGCGCGGGACGGGGCGGGCCGGCGGGCCGCCCCGGCGAGCCTTTGGGCCAGGACAGGCGCCGCTCGAGCTCCCGCCACGGTATGGGCGGGTTGTCGAACCCCACAGTCCCCTCCCCCGTCCGCTCGCCTCCCGTGCCGCGCCCCGTGCGGCCCATCACCCATCTTCGACCAGCATAGCGATACCCGGCGACAAGCTGAATCAGCTTCAAACAAGAATTCGAGCTTCATCCGCTCCGCCGCCGGACGACGTGGTTGCAACAGTCACGCTGCTACAGCGACGTGAGAGCAACAACCACGTCGTTACGGCCGCGATCCGCTGATCTTGGCGCGGGCGGGCGGGGCGGATGAGGCGAGCGGGGCGGGCGCCGCCGGAACACCGCCATCGAGCGCGCCTGCCGGGAGAGTTCGGGCGGGCGGTCGCCACGACGCGGCGGGGTCGGCGGCGGCTGCAAGGATGCCGTCATGGACGAACCGACGCAGTCAGCCGAGCGCAGGCTCACCCGCCCGGAGATCTCGACCGCCGTCACCGGGCTGGGCTGGCAGCTTATCCTGGGCGCCTTGCAGGCGTACGTGCTGGTGACGTCCCTGGCCGAGGCCGCGCGCGTGGTCGCGGCCGTGGCCAGCGAGACCGGCGCCGCGGCCGATCAGCGCCTGCGGGCCGACGTCCGGGGCGACCGGGTCGTGCTGACCCTCCAGTCGGCGGCCACGGGCCGGGTGACCGCCCGCGAGATCGACCTGGCCCGGCGGATCTCGGCGCTGGTCACCGGCCTCGGCCTGGCGACCAGCGCCGATGACGCCCCGGCCGGCCC
>JBOHCO010000765.1:0-1213 GCA_050698895.1 Streptosporangiaceae bacterium | reverse complement strand
GGCCCGAACGTGAGGTCGACGTGGTTCACGGTGATCAGCTTCTGGTAGTTCGTGACCACCTGGGTCTGCGAGCTGTTGTCATTGAGGATGGTCAGCTTCACCTGGTGGCCGGCAATGCCGCCGGCCTTGTTGACCTGGCTGACCCACAGCTTGTAGCCCTTCTCGAAGGCCTGGCCGTCGGCATCGAAGTCGCCGGTCAGGGAGAGGGACGTGCCGATGGTGATCGGGGCGTTGGAGGAGTTGCCCCCGCCGTTGCCGCCACTGCCCGTGCTGCTGCTACTGCATCCGGCCGCGGTGGCCGCCATCAGGGCGGCCGCTGCGGTCACCGTCAAGAACCGGGCGCGGTTGGATCTCATCCCCGGTCCTCCTTCCTGAATTCTGCATGGCCCAGTAAGTGGCCTGCCGCGAATCCAGCGGCGGCAATGCCGCGGGACCCTGACGGAGGCTCGGGAACGGCCAGCTGATTTAAAGCCTGACCGCCGGTGACTTTACCGTGGTTCTAGGGTGACTTGCTCAAGTCCGTCGGATATGTCAGCATCCTCGCTGACGAGATCCAGTCCGGCGGATTGAGCTTGCATCCGGATCAGTGCGGCGAAGTCCTCCTCCCCGGCCCCGCGGCCCACAAGGCTCTGCACAAGCTGATGCACCAGCGCCGCCACCGGCATGGGCACCTCGCGCTCCCGCGCGGCCGCCAGCCCAAGATCGAAGTCCTTGCGTAGCAGCGTGGCGGTGAACGTCGCGTGAAAATCGAGGTTGACGAAGGCGGGCGTCTTGTACCTGGTGAACGTTGATCCCATCACACTGTTGTTCAGGCAGGTCAGCAATGCCTGACGACTGATGCCACTCTTTTCAGCCAGGATCGTGACCTCGGCCAGCGATTGCGTGACGACACCGAGCAGAAGATTGTGACAAAGCTTTACCGTCCGGGCCAGCTCGCCGTCGCCCACGTAGGTCGCGCCGGCGCCGAGCACATCAAGGTAGGGCTCGGCCACGTCGAACACGTCGCGCGGCCCGGACACCGCCAGCGTCAGCTTGCCTGCCCCGGCCACCCGCGGGTTACCCATGACCGGCGCGGCCAGCAGCGCGGTCCCGCGCTCGGCCAGGCGCTCGCGGACCTGCTGGGAGGCCTCGACCGAGATCGTCGAGCAGTCCACCACGATCTGCGGGGCCGAGCTGCCGGACATCAGCCCCGACGGGCCGAGCAGGGCGCTGA
>JBOHCO010000764.1:0-1804 GCA_050698895.1 Streptosporangiaceae bacterium | reverse complement strand
GTCCATCCCGCTGTGCGTCCCGCTCATGGGCCTGACGGCCTGGATGTTCCCGGCCGGCGGGGCCGAGCTCGCCGCGCTCGACGAGAACCCGGAACACCAGCCATGCCTGGTTCGCTAGGCGCCCGCTAGTAGCCCGGCGCCTGGACCTGGAAGACCCGGGCACCGGACGGCACCCCGATCGTGGTCTGGAAGCCGCCCTTGCGGGCCGTGCCTACCGCATGCAGCGTCCCGGAGCCCGGGCCGGACAGCACCCGCCAGGACCGGACCTGGGTCGCGCCGTTCCGGCTCACGTAGACCCTGGTCGTCCCGCCCGAGTGGCGCGCCACCGCGCTCGGCCTGGTCAGCGGCAGCCGCGATGAAGTTCGTCGAGGCGCGGTCAGCGCAGCACGTCGTCCACGGCGGCCAGGGCGCGGTCCACGTCGTCGCTGCTGTTGTAGAAGTGCATCGAGAAGCGGGTGGAGCCGACGCGCGGGGATACGATCACGCCGGCCCGGGTGAGCGCGGCGGCGATGGCCTCGCCGTCGTGGCCGGGGAACCGGGCGGTGACGGTGCCGGCCCGGCGGGCCGGGTCGCTCGGGGTGAGCAGGCGCGCGCCGCGCTGGGTCAGCCCGCCGGCCAGCTGGCCGGCCAGTTCCGCGTTGTGCGCGGCCACCTCGCTCAGGGACAGGCCGGAGATGTAGCTGATGGCGCGGCCGAGCGCGATCGCGGCGGCGTAGGACATGGTGGAGTACTCCATCCGCCGGGCGGTGGCGGCCAGCGGGAGCCAGCGGGCGTCGAGGGAGTAGGGATGCTCGGTGCTGCGCCAGCCCGCCATCGGCGGCCTGAACCTTTCCAGCACGCCGGGGCTGAGGTAGCAGATCGCCGCGCCGAAGGTGCTGCACAGCCATTTGTAAGACCCGGAGATGAGCACGTCCGCGCCGCAGGCGGTGACGTCGATCGGGACCTGGCCGGCCGACTGGGTCGCGTCCACGATCAGGATCGCCCCGTGGTCGTGGGCCAGTGCCGCGAGGTCGGCCAGGTCGAGCAGGTGCCCGGTGAGGTACTGGATGTGGCTGATGCAGATGGCCGCGGTGGCGGAGTCCACGCTGTCGGCGATCTTGTTCACGTCGAAGCCGTCCGGGTCGTCCAGCACGCCGACCAGCCGGACCTGGCTGCCGGTGTCCTCGGCGATGCGGTGCCAGGGGTAGGTAACGCTGGGGAAGTCCACCTCCGAGGACACCACGTTCTGGCCGCGGCCCGGGCGCAGCCACCAGGCCACCTGATTCAGCGCCTCGGTGAAGCTGGTCGCGATCGCGATCGTGTCCGGGCTGGCGCCGAGCAGCGCCGCGGCGCCGTTGCGGGCGTCATCCAGGATGCCGATCTCGGTGTCCTCGTCCATGCCGGTGGTCCCGGCCCGGGCTAGCTCGAGCTCGAACTCGTGCGCCGGGATCACGACCGAGGCCGGGACCAGGCCCGTCGAGGCGGTGTTGAGGTAGGTGAGCCGGTCCAGGACGGGGAAGTCCTCGCGGCGCAGCCCGGGCACGGACATGGCCCCTCCTGTTATCTGGCCGGATTTTATCTTGCCGGATTACCCGACAATCTGGCAATCTAATACACGGCAGGCCAGGCTTCAAGACAGGAGGCGGCATGGTCCGGGTCCTTGACCGCGATGACGTCCAGCGGCTGGTCACTATGGCGGAGGCGATCACCGCGGTGCGCGAGGCATTCGCCGTGGCCGACCGCGGCGGGGCGATCATGCCGGCCCCGTGCGGGATGCACCTGCCCGAGGCCGACGGCGATGTGCACGTGAAGGGGGCGTACCTGG
>JBOHCO010000763.1:0-6677 GCA_050698895.1 Streptosporangiaceae bacterium | reverse complement strand
TCAGGAACGGCTCGCCGGCCGGGCAGGCGGCCGGGTCCCGCACGATGACGTGCCGCAGGCCCGGCAGCCGGTCCAGCACGGGCTGCCAGCGGGCCAGCTCGGCGGCGCCGTCGATGACCGCGATCCGGGCGTCGCAGTCGGCCGCCACGTAGGCGACCTGGTCCGGGGCCAGCGTCGGGTAGAAGGTGACTGGCACCCCCCCGGCGTGCAGCGCGCCCAGGTCGGCCAGCACGTGCTCGACCCGGTTGGGCAGCATCAGCGCGACCCGCTCCCCCGGCTGGAGGCCGAGCGCGGCAAAGGCCGCGGCCAGGTCGAGCGCCTGCTCGCGGGTCTGGGCCCAGGTCAGGGTCTGCCACGGGCCGCCGTCCCGGTCGGTGTAGGCAGGCCGGTCGCCCCAGCGGCTGGCCGCCGCGGCCAGCTCGCCGCAGATCGTCCGCCCGGCGGACTCCGCCTCCATGGCGGTGCGCTGGTCTATGACGGTCACTGCTACCTCCGTTGGCTGAGCCGCGTCCGGCTGCTGGCCGCGGCGGCGGTCGGCCGCGGCTGATGCGGCGACGCCGACCGACTATGGCGGCCGGCCCGCGTCCGCGCAAGGCTGGCTTCATTACAGTTCAGGCATGGCCACGCAGACAAGCATCCGGCTCACCCAGTACGCCCGCGGCGGCGGCTGCGCGTGCAAGATCCCGCCCGGCGAGCTGGAGGAGGCCGTGGCCCGGCTGATCCCGGAGCACCCGTCGCCCGACCTGCTGATCGGCGTGGAGCACGGCGACGACGCGGCCGTGGTGCAGATCAGCCCCGGCCGGGCGGTGGTGGCCACGGCCGACTTCTTCACCCCGGTGGTCGACGATGCCTATGCCTTCGGCCAGATCGCGGCGACCAACGCGCTGTCGGACGTCTACGCCGTCGGCGGCGAGCCGCTGGTCGCGGTCAACCTGCTCGGCTGGCCCCGCGAGGTGCTCAGCGCCGACCTGGCCGCCGAGGTGCTGCGCGGGGGCCTCGAGGCGGCCACGGCGGCCGGCTGCCACGTGGCCGGCGGGCACAGCATCGACGACCCCGAGCCCAAGTACGGCATGGCCGTGACCGGCCTGGCCGACCCGGCCGCCCTGCTGCGCATCGACGCGGGCCGGCCCGGCCTGCCGCTGTCGCTGACCAAGCCCCTGGGCAGCGGCGTGCTGAACGCCCGGCACAAGGCCACCGGCGAGGTGTTCGAGCAGGCCATCGCCGTCATGACCACCCTCAACGCGCAGGCCAGCAGGCAGGCGCTGGCCGCCGGGATCCGCTGTGCCACCGACGTGACCGGCTTCGGGCTGCTCGGGCACCTGTTCAAGCTGGCCAGGGCCAGCGGCGTCACCGCGGTGATCGACCGGGCCGCGGTGCCGCTGATCGACGGGGCCGCGGCCGCGCTGCGGGACGGCTTCGTGCCCGGCGGGAGCCGGCGCAACCTGGACTGGGTGGCCCCCAACGCCGACTTCGGCGGCGCCGGCGAGGACGACCTGCTACTGCTGGCCGACGCGCAGACCTCCGGCGGGCTGCTGGTGGCCGGCGAGGTCCCCGGCGCCCCGGTGATCGGCGAGCTGGTCCCCCGGGGCGACGCCGTGCTGGTCATCCGCTGAGCCCCGCTGAGCCCCGCTGCGCGCAGCATGGGAGCATTGACCCGATTTCAGGGCCGTGTTACTATGCCACGAGAGTGAAAGGAAACCTTCCTAACTTTCGTGGCGAAGCAGACGACGGCTTGCCCCTGGCCCCGGTCGGCATCCCGGACGTCGAGCGCTTGGCCATGACCCCGCGGAGGGCTTAATGGTACGCGGACAAGACGTTGCCTCCGAGCTTGGTCTCGGCGCTACGCCCGGCATGAGGGAACAGGACGGCGCGGCTGACGTCGCCGCCATGGAAGCCGAGTTCCCCGAGTTCGCCATCTGGCAGGAGTTCGCCGGAGGGCGGGTCCAGTACATTGCCCGCCGGGTGCGCCGTGGCGTGCATCCGCACACGATCGTCACCTCGGACCCCGCCGAGCTGCGGGCCTGCCTGATCACGCGCCCCCGCTAGCCCTTTCCCGCGCCCCGCTCGATCTCCCCTGTGAGCCCGCTAGCCCGGACCCCGGGCCAGCGCCCGGGCCGCCGCGCCGCGACCGCGGCTTGAAGATCGCTCCAGGTCACTTCTGCGCGTACATTGCCTCCGTCGGCCCGCACGCCAGCAGTCACGGGAGCGCAGCATGGAGATCAGCACGCAGGCCCAGCCCCAGCCGCCCGCCTCGTCCTCGAGACCCGAGGCCGGGGAGGAGCTGGAGCTGGTCGACGACGCCGGCCAGACAGTCGGCGTGGCCCGCAAGCTGGCCGCGCACCAGGCTCCCGGCCACCTGCACCGCGCGTTCTCGGTGTTCCTGTTCAGCGCGGCCGCCCCCGGCCCGGCACTGTCCGGGCCGGCGCTGTCCGGGCCGGCTCCGTCCGGGCCGGCACCGTCCGGGCCGGCACCGTCCGGCCCGCTGATGCTGCTCCAGCGCCGCGCCGCGGGCAAGTACCACTCCCCCGGCGTCTGGTCCAACACCTGCTGCGGCCACCCGCGGCCCCGGGAAGACCCGCGCGCCGCCGCCGTCCGGCGGGTGCGCGAGGAACTCGGCCTGACCTCCGTCGCGCTCAACGAGGCGGGCATCGTCCGGTACCGCCACCCCGACCCGGACACCGGGCTGGTCGAGCACGAGTACAACCACCTGTTCACCGGCTGGGTGAGCCAGCTGCCCGAGCCTGACCCGGCCGAGGTGTCCGCCACCACGTTCGTCTCCGCCGCGGACCTGGCCCGGCTGCGCGGCCGGGAGCCGTTCTCGGCCTGGTTCGACACCGTGCTCGAGGCCGCCCGGCCGGCGCTGCGGCAGCTGACCGGATCCGAGGCCGGCTGGTAAGGATGCCGTAGCCCGGGCCGGCGGCCCGAGGTCTATGATCTTCCGGTCTGCCGCCCTCAGATCTCTCCCGGGCCGTGCGACGTGAAATGTAGCCATTGCATTGCGGTACGTGCGTGGGTAAATGGAGAAAGACCGGGATTTAGGGCCATCCGGCCAGGCCAGCGCTGACCTTGCCGGCAGCCCGTCCTGGCCGGCAGCCCGTCCTGGTCGGCGGGGCAGCCGGTGCCGGGTCGCCGCTGACCGGAAGGTCGAATTGCCGAGAAGGGTCATCAGATCGTGAGTAGTCAGATCGACGCTGCCATTGAGGCAGTGAGCGACAACATCGGCGGGTGGGTGCCGGAGAACGCCCTGGACCTGGACGCGTTCCTGGCCGGCCTGCCGGTCCTGTTCGAGACGGTGGCGTCATCGGTGGCCGGCGTGGCCGAACTGCTCGGCTCGGAGTTCCCGGTCCACCCCTCGGTCCCCGAGCATCTCCAGGAGATCGCCGCGACCGTCGCCGGCATGGGCGAGTTCGCCGGCGAGGCCCACGCCATCCACCGGGTCGCGCACGCGGCCGAGATGGAGCGGATCGAGAACCCGCGTCCCAACGAGAGGCTGTGGGATGTGGTCGAGAATCAGTGACGACGGCCCGGCCGCGTCCCTGACCAGCCCGCAGTCCCCAGCTGAATCCGGCTCCACCCCGGTCCGCGCCGCGCGGCGGCGGGCCCTGAGGCTCGGGCCGCCGCTCACCGTCGTGCTGTACGCGGCCGGCACGCTGGCCGGGACCGCCCGGCCGGCGCCGCTGGCGGTGGCCGTCTGCTGCCTGGCCCTGGCCGCCGGGCTGGCGCTGACCGTCCTGCTGGCGGCCAGGAACATGGCCATCGCCGTCTACGGCAGCGCCTGCGCGGTGGTGGCCGGCGGCTGGCTGGCCTACGCCGCGCTGGCCGGCCGGTGGTCCTGGCCGCCCGCCGTGATCCTGCTGGCGGCGGCCGCGATCCTGATCCCGGTGTACCCGCAGATCCGCCGCCGCCAGGAGCTGGACGCCGAGCGGGCCCGGCTGGCCGCCGAGGCCGCCGCGGCCGCCCAGGAGCAGCGCCGGTGGCCCGACCTGCTGGCCCGCATCGGCCACCAGGGCGTCAGGTTCGCCGGCCGCGAGGAGACCCTGGCCGGCTACCTGGTCCACCTGCGACTGCCCGGCTCCGGCCGGGTGACCTACTCCGGCCTGGTCCCGGCCACCGAGAAACTGGAGGTGGCGGCCCGGCTGCGGCACGGCTCGCTGCGGTTCGAGCGCGGCGCCCAGGCCCACGAGGTGATCCTGCACGTGGCCGAGCGGGACGTGCTGGCCGAGACCGTGCTGCTGCCCGCCGAGCCGGGCTCGCTGAGCATCACCCGGCCCATCCCGGTCGGCATGTTCGAGGACGGCCAGGTCTGCGCGGTCACCCTGCGCGAGGTCGCCACGCTGATCGTGGGCCTGCGCGGCAGCGGCAAGGCGCTGGCCCTGGATACGCCGGTGCCCGCTCCCGACGGCTGGACGACCATGGGCGAGATCCGGGCCGACGATGTCGTCTACGACGAGCATGGCCAGCCCTGCCGGGTCACGGACGCGTGGGACATCCGCCGCGGCCGCCCGTGCTACGAGATCGAGTTCAGCGACGGCTCGACGATCGTGGCTGACGCTGAGCACCAGTGGCTCGTGGACACCGACGCCTCGCGCCGATCCGCGCGGGCCAAGGCGAACCTGGCCCGCCGGCCGCGCAAGACCACGGGCATCGACTGGCACCACGACCAGGATTGCCGGCGCAAGCTGCCCGAGGTCGTCACGACCGAGACCATGCGCGGCTCGCTGCGCGTGCTGCGCCGCAGCGGGAGCACGGCGGACGGCGGGACCAGCAGCTACAGCATCAAGGTCGCCGCGCCGCTGCGGGCCGCCGACGCCAAGCTGGCTGTTCCGCCGTACACGCTCGGCGCGTGGCTGGGCGACGGCTGGTCGGCCGCCGGCGCGATCACGACCGCTGACGCCGAGATCCTGATCGAGATCGAGGCCGAGGGCGAGACCGTCTGGATCATGCCCTCGACGGACCGGGAGGCGCCGTCGCGGCCGCGGGCTGCCCGGGTGTGCCTGCTGGCCGGCACGTCGCCATGCTCGCCTACCGGAAAGGTCGTGGCCCGCGGACTATGTGCCGCGCACTGGGCGGCCGAACGCCGGAACGGTCATCTGGAGCTGTGGTCACTCCGTACACGAGATACCGTCACCAGGGCGCGGGTGGCTGGCTACCGGATTGGCGGCCTGAAGGTACGCCTGCGCCAGATCGGAGTGCTGAGCAACAAGCACGTCCCCACGGCCTACTTGCGCGCGTCCGAAGCGCAGCGGCGGGCCCTGCTGGCCGGCCTGCTCGACACCGACGGCCACTGCTCCGCGCAGGGCGGGATCGAGTTCTACTCCACGTCGCAGCGATTGGCGAGGGACGTGCGCCACCTCGCCGCCACGCTTGGCTACAAGCCGACATTGCGCAGCAGGCCGGCCCGGCTGAACGGCCAGGACTGCGGCACGGTCTGGACGGTGGCGTTCACGACGGCCGACAAGGTGTTCAGGCTCCCGCGCAAGGCCGCTCGGCAGGTCACCCGCGAGCGGTCTGCCGCCGGCCACCGCTATGTCACCGCCATCCGGCCGGTGCCGTCGGTTCCGGTGCGCTGCATCGCCGTCGACAGCCCGAGCCACCTCTACCTCGTCGGCGAGTCGTGCATTCCCACTCATAACAGCAACTTGCTGAATGTGCTGCTAGCTCAGCTAGCGCGGTGCCCTGACGTGCTGATCTTCGCCATCGACCTCAAGGGCGGCCGGATGGCCGCGCCCTGGATCGAGCCGTGGCTGGAGGGCCGCACCCCGCGCCCGGTGGTGGACTGGCTGGCCACCGACCGGGAGGAGGCGGAGCGGATGCTGCGCGCCCTGGAGCGGGCCATCCAGGCCCGGTCCCGGTCCGGCAGCGGCGGCGAGAAGATCACCCCGTCGCCGGAACAGCCGGCGGTGCTGCTGGTTTGCGACGAGATCGCAGTGATCCTGGGCGTCGGCACCGGCGGGCCGCGCAGCTCGCTCGACGGGGTCACCAACGCCACCCTGGCCCGCCTGGCCACGCAGCTGGTGATGACCGGCCGGTCCGAGGCCATCGACCTGATCATGGCCACCCAGCGCGGCACCGTCACGATGCTCGGCTCGGCCGACCTCAAGTCCCAGTGCGCAGTGCGCATCGGCCTCGGGGTGGCCTCCGAGGGCGACGCCCGGCTGATCATCCCCGACGACACCCGCATCGCTACTGACCTGGCCCGGCTGGGCCACCCTGGCACCGGGATCGTCCAGCAGGGCAAGAACGGCCGCGTGCTGCCGGTCAAGTTCTACCGGATCGAGCACGAGATGATCAGCGAGATCGCCGAGCGGTACGGCCGCGTCCGGCCGGGGCCGGACAAGGTGCTGGAGGAGGCGCTGGGCGAGGACTACCGGACCCGCTGGTCGCCGGGCCGGATCGAGCGGATCCCCGGCGTCGGCAGCCGGCCGCTGGTCCCGGCGCTCGCGGGCGGCCAGCAGCGGATCCCGATCGAGGCGCCGGCGCCGGCCGGGTCGCGCCCGGCCGGGCCGCTGGCCGGGTCGTCGGTCGGAGGGCCGGCTGCGACCCCGGCCACTGCCACCCCGGCTATCGCCGCCCCGGCTATCGCCACCCCGGCCAGCGCCAACTCGGCCAGTACCGCGCCGCCCAGCGGCCGGGCCGACGAGCGCTTCGCCGCGCTGGCCGCCAGCGCGGCGGAGGAC
>JBOHCO010000762.1:0-3514 GCA_050698895.1 Streptosporangiaceae bacterium | reverse complement strand
CGGCTGGCGAGGGTGGCCAGGGACATCCGGCGGGCGGTCCGGAGGCGGCGCAGGTTGACCGCGATGACGTCCCCCACGTCAGCGAAAGCCTGTTCCGGCCCTTGACTCTCCATGCCAGCAAACTATATCAATGGTCTAACAAATTGGTACGTCAGGGGTGACATGACCGACATGGTCCTCGATCCGGTCCTCGATCCGGCGGCGATTGCCGCGGACGCCATAACGCTGGCCGAGCTGGACGGCGGCACCGGGCGCGAGGGCGTGCGCATCGACTGGCTGCGGCGCCGCCTGGACGGCGCGCCGGGCCGCCGCCACGTCGACGAGGCCGGCAACCTGGTGTGGGCGTTCGGCCCGCCGCCCTACCGCCTGGCCGTGCTGGTGCACGTGGATGACGTCTTCGGCCCGGACACCGTGCGGGGCATCACCCAGCGGGACGGCTGGCTGGCCGGCCCGGGGATCGGCGACAACGCGCTCGCGGTGGCCACCGCCGTCGCCGTGGCCGAGCGCGACTTCGCTGAGGCTGCGCCCGTGCCGCTGGCCATCGTCTTCACCGTGGCCGAGGAAGGGCTGGGCGGCCTGCGCGGGGCCCGCCACGCCTGCGGGCAGCTGGCTCCCGAGGCGGTGCTGGCCCTCGAGGGTCACGGCCTCGATCGCGTCTTCACCGAGGCGGTCGGGTCGCTGCGGGTGCGGCTCACGGTGACGGGCCCGGGCGGTCACTCGTGGTGGGACCGGGGCCGGCCCAGCGCCGTGCACGAGCTGGTGTGGCTGCTGCACGAGCTGATCGCGGCGGCGTCGCCGCGGTGCCCGGTCAACGTCGGGCTGCTCGACGGCGGAACCGGCGTCAACGCCATCGCCGCCACGGCCAGCGCGGCCGTCGAGTGGCGCTCGGTCGACCCGGCCGAGCTCGATCAGCGGGAAGCCGCGCTGACCGATCTCGGGGTTACGACCGGGCTCACCCTGACGGTCGAGCGCCTGGACAGCCGCCCCGCGGGCGCCATAGACCCGGCCCATCCCCTGGTCGCCGCGGTCCAGCGGGCCCGCCGCTCGGTGGGCCTGCCGGCCACCACGGGCGACGGCTCGACCGACGCCAACGCGGCGCTGGCGGCCGGGATACCGGCGGTCGCCCTCGGCTGCTGCGACGGCGAGAACATGCACGCCCCGACCGAGCGCATCAGGGTCGCCTCTATCGACACGGGAGCCAGGCAGCTCACGACTGTTATCGATGAATTTCTGAAACTGGGATAGGAAGCCAACAGTGCTGCGAACCGGCAAGGACTACCTCGAGTCGCTGCGCGACGGCCGGGAGGTGTGGATCGACGGTGAGCGGGTCAGCGACGTCTCGACGCACCCGGCCTTCGCGCCGATGGTCAGCCTGCGCGCGCGCATCTACGACCTCGGCCACGAGGCCGGCCCCGCCGGCCTGCTGACCTACGCCGACGAGGAGTCGGGCGAGCGCTGCGCCACCACCTCGCGCCCGCCCCGCACCCGCGATGACTGGCGGGCCAAGCGGGCCACGGTCGACGCCATCCTGGACGACGCCGGCGGCGTGGTCACCCGGGTCGGTGATGAGACGGTCGGCGAGATGTGGTCGCTGTTCGACGGGCAGGACGTGCTGAACGAGATCGACCCGCAGTTCTCCGCGAACATCACCCAGCACGTCCGGCGGGCCCAGATGCTCGACCCGTTCCACGTCTCGGCCAACACCGACCCGAAGGGCAACCGCTCGGTCCGGCCGCAGGACCAGGACCCCGACGTCCTGCTGCACGTGGTCGGCGAGACCGACAGCGGCATCGTGGTGCGCGGGGCCAAGTTCGAGACCGCGGCGGCCTACGCCAACCAGGCGTTCGTCAAGCCGACCATCGGCGAGTGGAACAACGAGGTGCTCAGCGACTACGCGGTCGGCTTCCTGGCCGACATGGGCGCGCCGGGCATCAAGCACATCTGCCGGTCCGCCTTCGCGACTGGCCGCGATCCGGACGACTACCCGCTGACCAGCAGGTACGACGAGATCGACACGATGATCGTGTTCGACAACGTCGAGATCCCGTGGGAGAACGTCTTCTTCTACCGGCACACCAAGGCGGCCGCGTTCATCCGCGCCACCCTGCACCGGTACAGCATCTTCCCCTACGTGCAGCGCTACGCCCGGTTCGCCGACTTCCTCCTCGGCGTGGCCTACGCCAGCGTCAAGTCGACCGGCGTCACGATGCACCAGGGCGTGCGGGAGAAGATCGCGCAGATCGCCTGCTACCGCGAGGGCATCAACGCGCACCTGACCGCGGCGGTCGAGCTGGCCGAGCCCAGCCCCGGCGGCCTGCTCATGCCCAACCAGCCGATGATGTACGCGGCCCGGGTGTTCGCGTCCACCCAGCTGCCGTCGCTCATGCACCTGGTCCGGGACCTGTGCGGCTGCCAGGTCAGCCTGATGCCCAGCAAGGCCATGTTCGACGCCCCCGAGGCCGGCGACTGGCTGCGGAAGTACTTCACCATCGGGGAGATCCCCGCCGAGGAGCGGCGCAAGCTGTTCGCGCTGGCCCGCGACCTGCTCAACTCCGACTACGCCGGGCACCGGCTGACGTTCCAGCTGTTCGCCCAGTCGCCGCCGTTCTCGCACCTGCTGGCGGTCTACAACAACTACGACTTCAGCGGCCCGCTCGACGTGGTGGCCCGGTACACCGACGTGGCCAAGGAGATGCGCAAGTGAGCGAGAGAGCGCAGCGGGAGCCCGTCGTCGCGGGCGGTCACCTGCGGATCCGGCCGTTCAATACCTCCGGCAGCTATCCGGAGCAGCGGCTGGACAACGACCTGTGCCAGGCCGTTGTCGCCGGGAACACGGTCTACCTGCGCGGTCAGGTGCCGCAGGACCTGGACAGCGGCGAGAGCCTGCACGTGGGCGACCCGGCGGCCCAGGCCGAGCTGGTGATGACGAATGTAGCGACGCTGCTCGCCGAGGCGGGCGCGGCGGCGGAGCACGTGGTGAGCTGCACCGTCTACCTGACCGACATCCGCCATCGCGAGCCGGTGTACCGGGTGCTCGGACGGCACCTCAAGGGCGTCTACCCGGTGTTCACCGGCCTGGTCGTGGCCGCGCTGGCCCGGCCGGAATGGCTGGTCGAGGTCACGGTCGTGGCGGTGCGGCCATGACGTTCTCGCTGGTGGGACGCTGCGAGCGCACGGGCGCGGTGGGTGCGGTCATCGCCTCGGCGAGCATGGCGGTGGCGGCGCGGTGCGCGGCGGTCCGGGCCGGCGCCGGGGCGGTGTGCAGCCAGAGCACCACCGACCCGCGGCTGCGGGAGGCGCTGCTGGAGACGATGGCCGGCGGCCTGGTCGCGGGCGACGCGCTGGCGGCGGTCACCGGGCAGGCCCCGGACATCGCGTACCGGCAGCTGGCGGCGGTCGACGCGGCCGGAGGTTCGGCGTTCTACTCCGGCGGGCTGGCGCTTGGTGTGGCGGCCGGCGTCCGCGACAGCGGTGCCGCTGCCGCGGGCAACCTGCTCGCCGACCGGGCCGTGCC
>JBOHCO010000761.1:0-3251 GCA_050698895.1 Streptosporangiaceae bacterium | reverse complement strand
CCGGCGGCCGGTCGCTGCGCAGCGACCAGCGCCCCGCCAGCACCGACACCACCCCCAGCGCAAGGGCGGCGGCCACGTCCCAGCTCAGTCCGGCGATCACGTAGACGGCGATGATCCCGGCGGGCGCGGCCACCAGGACCACTCCGGCCAGCCAGCGCAGCACCCCGCGGTGGGCCAGGAACCACCAGGCCGCCGCGAGGATCAGGGCCAGGCCCGCGGCACCGAGCAGCACGGCGGTGATGCTCTTCAGGCCGCCGAACAGCAGCAGCAGGATCACGGCGGCGGCCGCGGCGGCCAGCGAGAGCCGGGCCAGCCAGCGCTGGCGCCAGCCGGGACGGGCCGGCGTGCGGTCGGTCACCCCGGGCCTCCTCTGTTATAGATGAAGGGGCGGATACGACAAGTTCTCCCCGCCGTGGCGGGGGAGCATCACCCCGGACGGGTGACCACCGCGGCCAGCGGCCCGACTGGCCCCAAGGCGCGGCAGATGTCCGGCTACTGTGGATTTCTCCGGGCCGGTGCGACAGGGAGGTCGGATGGCTGGCAGGTCGGTGGCGATCGTCGGGGGACGGGTGGTACCGGTCACCGGGCCGGCGATCGAGGGCGGGACGGTCCTGGTCACCGACGGCACGATCGCCGCCGTCGGCGCGGGACTGGCCGTGCCGGACGGGGTGCCGGTCATCGACGCGGCCGGGTCGTGGGTGCTGCCGGGCTTCATCGACGCGCACGCGCACGTCGGCGTGCACGAGGAGGCGCAGGGCTGGGCCGGCCAGGACACCAACGAGATGACCGACCCGGTCATGGCGCAGGTGCGGGCCCTGGACGCGATCAACCCGGCCGACATCGGCTTCCGGGACGCGATCTCGGGCGGCGTGCTGGCGGTCAACGTCAACCCGGGCTCGGGCAACCCCATCGGCGGCCAGACCGTGGCCCTCAAGTGCTGGGGCCGGACCGTGGACGCGATGGTGCTGCGCCAGCCGTCGGGCCTGAAGTCCGCGCTGGGCGAGAACCCCAAGCGCACCTACGGGGACATGGACAAGACCCCGAGCACCCGGCTGGGCATCGCGGCGGTGATCCGCGGCGCGCTGGTCGACGCGGCTAACTACCTGGCCCGGATCGAGGCCGAGGAGCGCAAGCCCGCGGCCGAGCGCCGGCCCGTGGACCGTGACCTCCGGCTGGAGGCGCTGGGCCGGGTGCTGCGCCGGGAGATCCCGTGGCGGCAGCACTGCCATCGCGCCGACGACATCGCCACCGCGATGCGGATCGCCGAGGAATTCGGCTACGACCTGGTCATCGACCACGGCACCGAGGCCCACCTGATCGGCGACCTCATCGCCGCCCGCGGCATCCCGGTGGTCATCGGCCCGCTGATGACGAGCCGGTCCAAGGTGGAGCTGCGCAACCGGTCACTGGCCAACCCGGGCCTGCTGGCCCGCGCCGGGGTGACGATCTCGATCACCACCGATCACCCGGTGGTGCCGATCCACTTCCTGGTCCACCAGGCCACGCTGTCGGTCAAGCACGGGCTGGACCGGGAGACGGCGCTGCGCGCGCTGACCATCAACCCGGCCCGGGTCGCGGGCATCGACGCGCGGCTGGGCTCGATCGAGGCGGGCAAGGACGGGGACCTGGTGATCTGGTCGGGCGACCCGCTGGACATGTTCAGCCGGGTGAAGCGGGCCCTGATCAACGGCACCGAGATCTACACCGACACCGACGGCGAGCCAGTCTTCGCCACCCCCTGACCGCGGCCGGGGCCCGTGATCGCGGAAATCCGTCCGCATATGGCGCTGACGGCTTTCCGGGATCATGAAGGTCACCTGAGTGATCATCACGCTTATTCGGTTGGCGGGGCGGGGGAGGGGGCTTACGGTGACGGGGTGCTGACGCCGCCGGACGGGCTGCCCGAGGACCTGCTGACCGCGGTGCTGGCCCGCGGCTGGGGGCTGACGACGGCCGCGCTGGCCTACCGGCCCGTCGGCTGGGGCAGCCACCACTGGGAGGTCACCGACGCGTCCGGCACCCGGTGGTTCGTCACCGCGGACGAGCTGGAGAACAAGCGGCACGCGCGGGCCGAGTCGCTGACCGAGGCGTTCGGCCGGCTGCGGGCCTCGCTGGCCACCGCCGTCGAGCTGCGCGGGCTCGGCCTGGAGTTCGTGGTGACACCGGTGCCGGCCCGCGACGGCGAGCCGCTGGTGCGGGCCAGCGAGCAGTTCAGCGTCGGACTCTTCCCGTGGGTCGACGGGCAGAGCTTCGACTGGGGCAACTTCCCTGGCCCGGCGCACCGGCAGGCGGTGCTCGACATGCTGGTCGCGATCCACGCCGCGCCGCGGGCGGCGGCCCGGCACGCGCTGGCCGACGACTTCACGATCCCGCACCGGGACGAGCTTGAGGCCGCCCTGGCCGGCGCGCCCGTCGCCGGCGCCGGGCCCTACGCCGGGCCGCTGGAACGGCTGGTGGCCGAGCACGCCGGGCCGGTCCTGGCGACCCTGGATTATTACGATGAACAAGGGTCGCGGGCGCGCGCCGAGCCTGCCCGGCCGGTCCTGACCCACGGCGAGCCGCACCCCGGCAACACCATGCTCGCGGGCGGTCGCTGGCTGTTCATCGACTGGGACACGGTGCTGGTGGCGCCGCCCGAGCGCGATCTGTGGAGCCTGGACCCGGGCGACGGCTCGGTGCTGGCCGCCTACGCCGCCGCCACCGGGGTGACGCCGCGGCCCGGGCTGCTGGAGCTGTACCGGGCCCGCTGGAACCTGGCCGACGTCGCCATCGACGTCAGCCGCTTCCGGCGGCCGCACGAGGGCACCGCCGAGGACGACAAGGCCTTCGAGCTCCTCCGGTCGGTGGTCGCGGAGCTGGGCTAGCCGCGCTGGGCGACCCCGGGGTGGTCGCGCCAGGCGGGCATGGCGCCCATGTTGTCGAGGGTCTGGCGCTCCAGGTCCGCCCGGGCCGTGCCGGGGCTGCGGCGGGCCTGCCAGTCGACCGTCCGGGCGAACCGGTCATCGAACGACTGCAGCTCGCCGTGCTCGTCGGTCGACCGGGTCGCTCTCGCGCTCCAGCAGGCCCTGCAGCTCCAGGTGGCGCGCGAAAAGACCTTCGCGGTTTCTGTATTCGTTGCGCTGGTTTTGACTCCGGCTGAGTACATGGGTCCTGAACGTCGAGGATTGGGGGGACGCCATGCGACTGTCCGTTGTATCCCTCAGATGGCGGGCCGCGGCGGCGGTGCTGGCCGGTGCCGCGTTGCTGACGCT
>JBOHCO010000760.1:0-4812 GCA_050698895.1 Streptosporangiaceae bacterium | reverse complement strand
GGGCTGGAGGACGACAAGGTGCGCGGCCTGCGCTCGGGCGCCGACGACTACGTCACCAAGCCGTTCAGCAACGCCGAGCTGCTGGCCCGGGTGCAGGGGCTGCTGCGCCGCGGCCGGGCCGGCCCGGAGGCCCCCGGCGCGGCCGAGATCTACCAGGACGGCCTGCTGTCGGTCGGCCGGTCCGGCGCCGACGTCAGCGTGGGCGGCCGGCCGGTCAGCCTGACCCCGACCGAGTTCCGGCTGCTGGGCGTGCTAGTCCGGCACCGTGGCCAGGTGCTGTCGCCCGAGCAATTGCTCGACCAGGTCTGGCAGGATCCGGCGGGCATCGGCCCGGACCGGGTCAAGTTCACCGTCATGCGGCTGCGCCGCAAGCTCGGCCAGCACGGCGGCAGCGGCCTGCCCATCGAGGCCGTGCGCGGGTTCGGCTACCGCTACCGTCCGCCCCGCTGATCTCCAGCGCCGCCGTCTCACGCCCCGCCCGTCTCCCGCCGGCTGATCTTCCAGGCCCGCCGATCTCCCGGCCCGCCGTCTCCCGCCCCGCCGAATCCGCGCTGATAACAGCAAGGAGCTGATAACAGCAAGAGGCAGCCGGCTGCAACGCGCCTGCTACCCGCCGGCCAGCCCGGCTGCAACGCCCGCCGCCCAGGATCGAGGCATGGGCAGGGAACATCACCCCTCACCGCGGGGCCGGATCCTCCTGGTCGAGGACGACTCGGACACCGCGCGCTTCATCTCGCGCGTCCTGCAGAAGCGGGGCGGCTACGACGTCGAGCACGCCCCCAACCCCCCGGCTGCGCTGCCGCGGCTCGGCGCCGAGCGCTGGGACCTGGTCATCACGGATATCGAGATGCCGGACATGACCGGCATCGAGCTGCTGGAGACGCTGCGCCGCAAGGCCCCCGCGCTGCCAGTTGCGGTGATCACGGCCCATGTCACCGTGGACAACGCGGTCGGGGCGCTGCGCGGCCGGGCCGACGAGTTCATGCAGAAGCCGCTGCACCCCGACACGCTGATCACGGCCGTCAGCCGGCTGGTCGAGCGCGGGCGCGGCGGCCGGGAGTCCGTTCTCGCCGTCGGCGCGCACCCTGACGACGTGGAGATCGGCGCGGCCGGGGCGCTGCTCGCGCACCGCGCCGCCGGCCACGACGTCGCCATCCTGACCATGAGCCGGGGCGCCCGCGGCGGGTCCGACGGCGCCCGGGCCGGGGAGGCGCGGGACGCGGCCGAGATCCTCGGTGCCGAGCTCTACCTGGAGGACCTGGAGGACACCAGGATCAGCGAGTCCGACCCGACGATCAGCGCCATCCGGGCCGTCGTTGAGGCCGTGCAGCCCACTGTCATCTACACCCACTCCATCCACGACGTGCACCAGGACCACCGCAACACCCACCGGGCGGTCATGGTCGCGGCCCGCGGCGTCGGCTCGGTGTACTGCTACCAGTCACCGTCGGCCACCGTGGACTTCCGGCCGGGCCGGTTCATCACCATCGACGACCACATCACGACCAAGCTCGCCGCCATCGGGGCGTTCGGCTCCCAGGTGGCGGTGCGCCGGTACCTGGAGCCCGACCTGATCGAGGCCACGGCCCGGTACTGGTCCCGGTTCGGCGGCGGCCGCCACGCCGAGGCCTTCGAGGTCGTCCGCGACCAGGCCGCCGGGCCGGCGCTCGGCTGGACCGACGAGGAGACCGCCGAGAAGGAGGCCGCCGCAGACGCAGTGCTCCTGGAAACCACGGTCCGGGAGAACGCGACCGATGAGAGTGCCGCCCGGCAGATCCTGGAGGCAGGCCATGTCATCACCTGAGGTGCAGCACAGCGAGATCAGCGTTCTGGTCACCGGCGCGGGCGGCCCGGCCGCCATCGCGGTGCTCAAGTCCCTGCGCGAGGACCCCAGCGTCGGGCTGCTGGCCGCGGACATGGACTGCTGGGCCGCGGGCCTGTACCTGGTGCCGTCCGCGGCCCGGACCGTCATCCCGGCGGGCCTGGCCCCCGAGTTCTGCGAGCTGCTGCTGGCCCGCTGCCTTGAGCTGGGCGCCGACGTGATCATCCCGACCGTGGACGCCGAGCTTCGGCCGCTGGCCGCCGCCCGGCACACCTTCGAGCAGGCCGGCGTGCGGCTCATGCTGCCGTCCGCCTCGGCCCTCGACCTCACGCTGGACAAGCTGGCCCTGGCCCGGGCCTGCGCCGGGGTCGTCCGGGTGCCGCGCACCGAGCGGATGGACGCCGAGACCGACCCGGACTCGTGGAGCTACCCAGTGGTGGTCAAGCCGCGCACCGGCAGTGGCTCGCGGGACATCAGCGTCATCGTGTCCGCCGCCGAGCTCAAGGCCCTGGAGCCGTCGGCCGACTTCATCATCCAGGAGTACCTGCCCGGCGAGGAGTACTCCATCGACGTGCTGGCCGACATCGACGGCCGCGTCGTGGCCGGGGTGCCCAGAGTCCGGGCCCGGGTCGACTCCGGCGTGTCGGTGGCCGGCCGGACCCTGCACGACCGCGAGCTGGAGTGGTTCGGCGCGGCGGTCGCCGAGCGCGTCGGCCTGACCTTCATCTCCAACGTGCAGGTCCGGCGGGATCAGCACGGCCAGCCCGCGCTGCTTGAGGTGAACCCGCGGGTGCCGGGATCGCTGCCGCTGACCGTGGCCAGCGGCGTGGACATGCCCCGGATGGCCCTGGACGCGCTGCGCGGCCGGCGGCTGCCCGGGCACGCCGAGTTCTGCGAGAAGGCCATGGTCCGCTTCCTCGAGGAGCGCTTCCTCGACCTGTCCGAGATCTCGGCGACCGCGGCGTGATCATCGAGAAGTGGATCCTCGTCGCGCTGGTGATGGCGGGCGCCATTCCCCTGGTCGTGGCCAGTTACCAGTTCCTGCTCATCGGCTTCCATTCCCGGCGGCTGCATTACGCCGACTGCGCCCCGTACTTCCCGCGCACCGCGATCCTCATCCCGGCCTGGAACGAGGCCGCCGTGCTGGGCGCCTCCATCGACCGCCTGATGAGCCTGGAGTACCCGGCCGGCCGGGTGCGCGTGTTCGTCATCGACGACGCCAGCACCGACGAGACGCCGCAGGTGGTCGCGGCCAAGGCGGCGGAGTACCGCGGCTCGGTCGTGCACCTGCGCCGCGAGGTCGGCGGCCAGGGCAAGGCGCACGCCCTCAACCACGGCCTGGCCCAGGTCCTGGCCGACGACTGGATGCAGGCCGTCCTGATCATGGACTCCGACGTCATCTACGAGCCACCCTCGCTGCGGCTGATGACCCGGCACCTGGCCGACCCGCGGGTCGGCTCGGTCACCGCCTACATCAAGGAGGGGAGCCGGCCGGGGAACTACCTGACCCGGTTCATCGGCTACGAGTACATCACCGCGCAGGCCGCCGCCCGGCGCAGCCAGAACGTGCTCGGCGCCATCGCCTGCCTGGCGGGCGGGGCCCAGCTGCACTCGCGGGCTAACCTGGAGGCCATCGGCGGCCGGATCGACACCGGGACGCTGGCCGAGGACACCATCACGACGATCAAGACCCAGCTGCGCGGCGCGCGGGTGGTGTTCGAGCCGCACGCCGTCGTCTGGGCCGAGGAGCCCGGCACCATCGGCGGCCTGTGGAAGCAGCGGCTGCGCTGGGCCCGCGGCAACGTGCAGGTCTCGCTGCGGTTCCGGCGCGTCTGGTTCCATCCCCATCGCGGTCACCGGCTGGGCAGCATCAGCTTCGGGCTGTTCTGGTTCTCCCTGCTGCTCCAGCCGATCTTCATGATCCTGGCCTCGGCCTCGCTGATCACGCTGTTCTTCATCGACAAGTCGCTGGCCTGGGAAGCGTTCCACGCCCTGTGGATCACCAACCTGCTGGCCTACGCGTTCATCACCAGCTTCGCGCTGCTCATCGATCCGCCGACCGGCCGGAGGGTCTGGCGCGAGGCGCTGCTATTCCCTGGCGCGATCAGCGTGCTGATCATGCTGGCGGCCATCGCCCCGGTGCCGCTGCGCTTCATCGCCTATCACGGGCTCAGCCACGTGGGCGGCTACGGTGCGGGCGGGCTGGCGGGCGGACTCGAGCTGTTCACCTACTTCTGGCTGGGCGGCTCGATGCTCGTGGCCTACCTGGCCAAGCTGGCCGAGGGCCGGTTCGCCGGCCGGTTCACCAGCCCGGTGCTCATCTACCTGGCCGGCTACGGCTCGCTGCTGTGCGCGGTCACGTTCGCGGCCTTCGTCAAGCAGCTCCGGGGGGCCGACGCGACCTGGGACAAGACCGAGAAGACCGGAAAGGTGGCCATCAGCGCATGACTGTGCTGCCCAGGGGGGAGGACCCCCCTATCCCCCCCGCGCCGCCTGGCGGCGGCAAGACCCGACAGGAGCAGATGGACACCGAGATCACGCAGGCCGTCTGCTACGAGCGCGGGCTCGCCGTCAAGATGATCATCGCCCTCGGCGTCGTGGCGGTCATCGTCGCAATCCGCCTGCTCGTCGTCTTAAGCGGCCAGGGCCGGAGAAGACCGGTAAGCATTAACGATGTGTCCTGCCCCGCCAGTTGTGCTCCGCTGGCGGCCGCTCTTGTGACGTAGATCGTGCTGCGATGCCGGACGAAATGGACCCGGATGAGCGGCGCGATCCGCGCACCGGCCGGCCCTGCTCCCAATGCCATGGGCTTTAGCTGTTTGACCGGTTGTGGGTAGTTCATGTTTTGGTTACTGCGGGTAGTTGCCTTCCCGGTGGGCATGCCGGAGTGCGGCGTGCCGCGCCGTCCGGCCGGGTCCACGGTCCCGCAGATGTCCTCGTTCGGATGGTTTTACGGTATTCCTGCTGGTCAGGCGGCCGTGTTGGCCATG
>JBOHCO010000759.1:0-2179 GCA_050698895.1 Streptosporangiaceae bacterium | reverse complement strand
GGCCAGGGTCGTGGAGCTGACCCGGGGCCGGAAGGCGGTCATGAAGGCCGGCTCGGCCAGCATCCGGGCGGCCAGGAACTGCTCGGCGCCGGGAAACGGCGGGTCGAGGTTCACGTCGACCAGCCGGGTATCCGCCGACGGGGCAAGCGCCTGGTCGATACCTTCGCGGCGCACGAACGCGTGCTGACCTTCGGCCCAGAACACCTCGCCGGCCAGCGGGTCGGCGGCGGCCGCGGCCTCAACGTTGCTGCCGGTGCGCAGGGCCACGTTGACGGCCAGCAGCGGCGTCTGGGCGGCGAAGTTCAGCGTTCCGCACAGCGGGTCGATGAGCCAGACGCGGTCGGCGGACGCTCGGCCGGACGCGCCCAGTTCCTCGCCCTGGTAGCCGTCAGCCGGGCGGGCGTCGCGGAGCACGTCCAGGATGGCCCGCTCGGCGGCGATGTCCGCGTCGGTGGCGAAGTCCATGGGAGCCTTCTCGACGCGGGTCAGCGGGGTGCCGAACCTGGCCCGGACGATCACCGCGCCGGCCTCGGCCGCGGCGATGGCCACCTCGGCGTCAGACAAGCTCATGGCCCGAGAACGTAGCAGGCCCGCCGCGGCCCGGGCGATGGGGATGGGATAGCCATCCGGCTACGCCAGTTAGGGGGCCGACTACGCTGCCGCACGTTTCCGCGGAAACGTTCAGCCCGGCGAACCATGCCGGGCGAGGCCATGCGGTGGCGCGGCCGCGACGAGTTGCCAGAAGCCGAGGATGCGGCGCAGGCCGCGGTCGACCTCGTGCATCACGGAGCCGGGCAGCTGCCCGATGGCGGGGTCGAGGTCGGCCTTGTCCACGGTGACCAGGGCGGTGACATTAACGACCGAGTCCGCGGCCAGACCGCTGGCAGCGGCGGGCACGAATACGTTGCCGGGCATCAGCGGGCGGGCCGGCGGGCGGCCAGCAGGTCGGTGAGCGTGGCCCGCAGGTCGGCCAGGCGCTGGGCGCCGATCTGCCCGGCCCATTCGGCCTCGACCGCCACGGCGGTGGCCTCGATGCGGTGGTAGAGCACGCGGCCGCGCTCGGTGAGCCGGACCAGCCGGGCGCCGGCGTCGGCCGGGTCGGTGTAGCGCTCGACGTAGCCGGCCTGCTCCAGGTGGGAGATCAGGTGGTTGATGGCCTGCCGGCTCATGCCGGAGCGAGCGGCCAGCGCCGAGGGCCGCTGGCCGTCGGGCCCGGGGTGCTGGAGCACGGCCAGGTGCTCGGCCCGCACGTCGTCGTAGCCCGCGCGGGCGAAGGCCAGGTGAATCCGGTCGCGGACCTCCTGCCACAGCACGCGCAGCATCGGCGCGATCGGCTGGTCTGCGGGAGTGCTGGGGCTTGACATCGATGTAAAGTCTCTTTACGTTGGCTGCTGTAAAGCCAGTTTACAACGAGGAGGAGCCGTGACCTCAGTGACCGAGCGAGAGATGAAGCCGCGCGCCCTGATCGTTACCGGCGGCGGACGCGGCATCGGGACGCGGATCGCGGTGCGGGCCGCGCGCGGCGGCACGCCGGTCGCGCTGCTGTATCACTCGCGGCCGGACAACGCCGCGCGGGTCGCGGCCGAGATCAGCGACTCGGGCGGCACGGCGGTGGCGCTCCAGGCCGACGTGGGGACAGAGGCGGACGTGGCCCGCGCGTTCACCGCCGCCGAGGAGGCGCTGGGACCGGTGGGCGGGCTGGTCAACAACGCGGTCACGGTCGGACCGCCGCGCCGGCTGGCCGAGCTGCCGGCCAGCGAGCTGGCGGAGGTGTTCCGCACGAACGTGTTCGGCGCGTTCCTGTGCTGCCGGGAGGCGGCCCGGCGCATGTCGACCAGCAACGGGGGCGCGGGCGGCGGGATCGTCACGCTGTCCTCGGCGTTCGCGGTCAGCACCGGCGCGCCGGGCAACTGGGTCCACTTCGCGGCCAGCAAGGCAGCGCTGGAAACGATGTCCCGCGGCCTGGCCAGGGAGGTGGCCGGCGAGGGCATCCGGGTCAACGTGGTGCGGCCGGGCGTCATCCGGACGGAGTCACGGCTGGGCCAGCCCAAGGAACACCTGGAGCGGACCATGGGGCAGGTTCCGCTGGGCCGGATGGGCACGGCCGACGAGGTCGCCGCCGCGGTCCTGTGGCTGCTGTCCGACGAGGCGGCCTACGTCACGGCGGCCATGCTGGACG
>JBOHCO010000758.1:0-2239 GCA_050698895.1 Streptosporangiaceae bacterium | reverse complement strand
GGGTGGCCGAGGCCAGCAGCCGCGCCGCGACCAGCGGTGCGGGCAGCAGCGGCAGCCCGGCCAGCAGCGACTCCGCGGGCACCATGCCGGTGAGCTGGGCCTGGCAGCGCGGGCACTCGCGGGCGTGCCGGGCGACGCGCTTGCGCCACAGCGGGCTCGGCGTGGCGTCCCAGCCCGTGGTCACCGAGGCCAGCGCGGAGCACGGCGGCCGGGCCCGCAGCGCCCGGACCACCAGCCGGGCGGTGGTCAGCCGCTCCTTCATGCGGCTGATCCGCACCGCGGTGTGGGCCGGCGTCATGCCCAGGCCGGACGCGACCGCGTCCCGGTCCAGCGCGCCGGCCGCTTCCTGCCACCACAGCGCCAGCACCTCGCGGTCCTCGAGGTCCAGCCAGCGGGTGGCCTCGGCGGTCTCCCGGCGCTGCCCGGACAGGCCGAGCCGCAGGATGGTCAGGTCCACGAAGTCGGCGTCGGGGTCGGCCGCCTCGGGGACCGGGTCACGGACCAACGGCACCTTGCGCGCGGTCACGTGGTCGCGCACCTGGCGCACGGCCACGGCCACCAGCCATGACCGGAAGGCGCCCGGATCGCGGAGCTCGGGCAGGCCGCGCACGGCCCGCAGCATCGTCTCCTGCACGACGTCGTCGGTGTCGGCGTGGCCGTTCAGCGCGCGGCCGATGATGTTGTACAACAGCGGCAGGTACTGGGCCAGCAAGATCTCCAGGGCCGTCCGGTCACCGCGCTGCGCGGCGATGACCATGTCCACGCCGGGCCCGTCGGCTCGGATGGTTCGCATCGCACCTCGTGTTTAGGACGTTTCCGCTCCTCTGCATATCGGAGACCGCCCGGATCCGTGGCGCATAACAGAAACTCAGGTGGGATTCGCATGAGATCTCACGATCGGGGACATGCCGGGCCCGCGGGCCTACCCTTAGCTGATGTGAGTGGCCAGCCGCCCGCGCCAGCCGACTCGCCCGCGGTCCGGCTGCGCGCGCTGCGCGCGTCGCTGGCGGTGAGCCAGGAGCAGCTCGCGCGCCAGCTCGGGGTGTCGTTCGCCACCGTCAACCGCTGGGAGTCCGGGCGCACCCGGATGTCGGACAGCGCGCTGCGCGGCCTGGCCGAGCTGGAGGCGCGCTCGGCCGCACCGGCCCGCCGGTCCGGCGCGCTGCCGTCCGCCCAGCCCGCGTTCATCGGCCGGGAGCGCGAGCTGGCCGAGCTCACCGCACTGCTGCGCGACTCCCGGCTGACCAGCCTCATCGGCCCCGGCGGGGCGGGCAAGACCCGGCTGGCCGTGGAGGCCATCCGCCAGCTCGGCGACGAGGCGGCCGACGTCACGTTCGTCCCCCTGGAGCCCGTGCGCCAGCCCCAGTCGCTCGCCGCCGCGGTCGCCTCCAGCCTCCGCGTGCACGACCAGCCGCAGGTCCCGCTGCTGGAGTCGGTGGCGGCCGCGCTGGGCAGCGCGCCCCGGCTGCTGGTCCTCGACGGCGCCGAGCACCTGCGCGACGAGGTGGCCGCGCTGGTCACCGCGCTGCTGGCCGGGGCCGACGGGCTGCGGGTCGTGGTGACCAGCCGGGTCCTGCTCGGCGTGCCCGGCGAGGTGTGCTGGACGGTGCCGCCCCTGGACTGCCCGTCGGCGGCGGCCGGCGTGTCGGACATCGCGGCCTCGGACGCGGTGCGGCTGTTCATCGCCAGGGCCGCCGACCGGCTGCCCGGCTTCACCGGCGCCGAGGTGGCGCCGCACGTCATCGCCGAGCTGTGCCGCCGGCTGGACGGCCTGCCGCTCGCGATCGAGCTGATCGCGGGCTGGGTGGGCACGCTGTCGGTACCCGAGATCCTCCAGCAGCGGGCCGTGCTGCTCGATCAGGACGCGGCGGCCAGCCCGGGCGACGCCGGCCAGTCGCGGAGCCGCCGGCTGGCGGACGTCATCCGGGCCAGCCACGACCTGCTGGGCCCGGCCGAGCAGCGGCTGCTGCCCGCGCTGAGCGTGTTCGCCGGGCCGTTCACGCTGGCCGACGCGGCGGCGGTCAGCCCGGAACCCGGCGCCACCGGGCCCGGCCTGGCCGGGGCCGTCCGGGGCCTGGTCGACTCCTCATGGCTGATCGTCCGCCGGGGCGGCGAGCACAACCGGTTCGCCATGCTGGAGACCATGCGGACGTTCGCGGCGACCCGGCTCGACGAGTCCGGGGACGCGGCGCTGGTGCGGCGCCGGCACGCCGAGCACTTCGCCTCGCTGGCCCGGGCC
>JBOHCO010000757.1:0-1307 GCA_050698895.1 Streptosporangiaceae bacterium | reverse complement strand
GGCCCGGGCCAGCGCCCAGCTGGCTGCGGGCAGCCTGCCCGGGCTGCGGGCCCGCGCCATCGCGTGGCAGGCGCTGGCCGCGGCCCGCTGCGGCGACCTGGCCGCCGCGACCACGATGATCACCGAGGTGTCGGCCAGCCCGGCCGGGCGGCATCCCGGGGTGGCCTGCCCGCTCGCGCTGGCCAGCGCGCAGGTCAGCCTGGCCAGGGACGAGCTGGACGCGGCCGCCAGGTGGCTGGATGAGGCCGACCAGGCGGCCGGCGGCCAGCTCGCGGGCGAGCCGCGGCCCGAGGTCATCGGCGGCGTGATCCGGGCCCAGCGCGCCATCGCGGAGACCGACCCGGCCGGCGCCCGCGCGCTGGCCGCCCGGCTTAGGGAGGCCATGCCCGCCGGTGACGGCCCGCTGGGCGAGGTGCTGACCGTGCTGGAGGCCGACATCGCACTGGCCGCCGGGGAGCACGAGCGGGCCGGCCTGGCGCTGGCTGGCGCCGCGGACTCCGCCGACGGGGCCGACGCCCGGCTGTGCCGGGCCCGGCTGCTGCTGGCCGCCGGCGACGACAAGGGCGCGCTCGAGGCGGCCCAGGGCTGCCTGGAGGCCTCGGCCGGCGCGATCACCCGGCGCGACCGGGTGACCGCCCTGCTGACCGCTGCGGTCGCCCAGCGGCGGCTGAGCCAGGTTCCCGACGCCGCCGAGTCCATCGAGCAGGCGCTGATGCTGGCCGAACCGGACGGCGCCTACCGGGCCTTCCTGGACGGCGGGCAGGCGGTCCGGTCGGCGATGACCGTGCTGGTCCCGCCGACCAGCGCCTGCGCGGGCTTCGCGGGCCGGATCCTGGAGAGGTTCGACGGTCAGCTGCCGCGCCCGGCGCTGGCCGCGGCGGGCGGGGCCGAGCTGCCGCTGACCGGCAGCGAGC
The DNA here is from genome assembly GCA_050698895.1 of Streptosporangiaceae bacterium. Classification (GTDB taxonomy): domain Bacteria; phylum Actinomycetota; class Actinomycetes; order Streptosporangiales; family Streptosporangiaceae; genus DASUBV01. The sequence continues at coordinate 393 of JBOHCO010000757.1, read as the reverse complement.
TGGCCGTGCTGCGGTTCCTGCCCTCGCACATGACCAACCAGGAGATCGCCGAGGCGCTGTTCTTGTCGATCAACACGGTGAAGACCCACCTGAGGTCGGCCTACCGCAAGCTAGGCGTGGCCAACCGCCGCCAGGCCATCGCCCGCGGCCGCCGCCTCGACCTGCTGTGAGCCTCCGCCTGGCCGGGGTGTCTCACCTGGCCGGGGCGCTACGGCGTCCCGGCCAGGCGTCGGGCTGGTCCTGGACGACTGGTCCTAGACGACCGGGGATTCCTGCGCGGCGCGGGACAGGTTCTTAGAGTCCCGCCGCAGGCTGAAGGCCAGCACGGCCAGCATCAGGCCGTAGAACAGCAGCCAGGCGGCCAGCACCGTGAGCAGCAGGATCAGCGAGATG
>JBOHCO010000756.1:0-1475 GCA_050698895.1 Streptosporangiaceae bacterium | reverse complement strand
GGAGACGGTCGCCTCATGGCTCGCATCGTGCGCTGCATGGTGGTCTTGCTGGCGCGATTCCCAACCGTCGGGAAAGGATCGCTGAGGTGAAGAAGTACATCTTGTTCGATCACGACGGCGTGCTGATCGATACCGAGCACTGGTACTACAAGGCCGGCGAACGTGCACTAGCCGAGATCGGCCTGCTGCTGGACCCGGAGCAGTACCTCGCTGACATGAGCCAAGGCGCAGGCACCTGGGCCCAGGCCAGGGCGGCTGGGGTTGATGACCGCACCATCGGCAGGTTGCGTGAGGTCCGGAACGCCTACTGCCAGGAGTACCTGCGGACCGAGGCAATCGAGATCGACGGCGTCGCTGAGGCCCTCGCCGAACTGTCGCACTACGTGCGCATGGCGATCGTGACCACCTCTAAGCGCGAGGACTTCGAGCTGGTCCACCAAGGCCGTCACATCAGGCAGTACATGGACTTCGTTCTCGTCCGCGATGACTACACGCGTGCCAAGCCAGACCCGGAGCCCTACCTGACGGCCCTGAACCGGTTCGGATCCCCTAAGGAAGATGTCATCTGCCATGAGCATGGGACCACCTTCTGAGGGTTGTTGCCAGGGGGATGGGACCACCCCGGTTGCCAGTTGATGGACCACCCCTGTCAGGATCGCCCGGTTTGTACCGTTCGGCGAGAGATGGCAGGGATGGCGTTCCGGGAGGTTCTGGTGACAGAGGTGAGGGAAGTCCTGCGTGCGTGGCTGGCGGGGCTGGGCAAGCGCCCGGCCGCGGCCCGCGCGGGGGTGAACGTGAAGACGGCGGCCCGGGATATCCGGGCCGCTCAGGAGGCCGGGCTGTCCCGTGATAGCGGGGAAGGCCGGCTGACCGACGAGCTGATCGGCGTGGTGGTGGGCGCGGTCCGGCCGGCCCGCCCGGCGGGTCACGGCTCGTCGTGGGAGCAGCTGGCGATGCGGAAGGACGAGATCGCCGGGTGGGTGAAGCAGGACCTGACGCTGGTGAAGGTCGGGGAGCTGCTGGAGCGGTCGGGGACCGCGGTTCCGTACCGGACGCTGGCGCGGTTCGCGGCTGCGGAGTGCGGGTTCTCGTCGTCGCGGCCGGGGGCGACGGTGCGGGTCGACGACCCGCCGCCGGGCCGTGAGCTGCAGGTCGACTTCGGGTACCTCGGCATGATCGCGGACGGGGAGCGGCGGCGGAGGCTGCACGCGCTGGTGTTCACGGCGGTGTTCTCCCGTTACTGCTATGTCTGGCTGACGTTCCCGCAGACGACGCTGGCGGTGATCGCGGGCTGCGAGGCGGCCTGGGAGTTCTTCGGGGGCAGGTTCCCGGTGCTGATTCCGGACAACCTGAAGCCGGTGGTGGACGCCGCGGACCGGCTGGAGCCGCGGTGGAACCGGGAGTGGCTGGAGTACGCGCAGGCCCGCGGCCTGGCTGTGGACCCGGCGCGGGTCCGGTCGCCGCAGGACAAGGGC
>JBOHCO010000755.1:0-3489 GCA_050698895.1 Streptosporangiaceae bacterium | reverse complement strand
CGTGCTATGGCAAGATCCAGGTTCCCGCCCGCCGGCCGGTACCAGCTGTCCGACCGGTACCGGCTCGACAGCTGGATCGCCGCGGGCGGCGTCGGCGAGGTCTGGCGCGCGGTCGACATCGTGCTGGACCGGGCCGTCGCGATCAAGCTGCTCCGTGAGGAGTACGTTCTGGACGCCCAGGCCAGGGCCCGGTTCCGGGCCGAGGCCCGGCACGCCGGCGCGCTGTCGCATCCGGGCATCGCGCAAATCTACGACTACGTCGAGAGCGACCCCGACGACCCGCCGTTCCTGGTCATGGAACTGGTGGAGGGCCCGTCGCTGGCCACGGTGCTGGCTGACGGCCCGCTCGATCCGGGTCGGGCCATGGACGTAGTCGCCCAGACCGCCGCGGGACTGCAGGCCGCCCACCGGGCCGGCCTCATCCACCGCGACATCAAGCCCGCCAACCTGCTGCTCACCCCGGCCGGCCAGGTCAAGATCACCGACTTCGGGATCGCCTACGCCGCCGGGTCCGCGCCGCTGACCCGGACCGGGCTGCTCGTCGGCACGCCGGCCTACCTGGCCCCCGAACGAGCCATGGGCGCCTCGGCCACCGCCGCCAGCGACCTGTACTCCCTGGGCATCGTCGCGTTCGAGTGCCTGACCGGCACGGCCCCGTTCACCGGCGTGCCGCTGGAGGTGGCCACCGCGCACCGGCACCGTCCGCTGCCACCGCTCCCGGCCACCCTCCCGCCTCAGGTGACCGCGCTCGTACAGGACCTGACCAGCAAGGACCCGGCGGACCGGCCGGCCAGCGCGGGCCAGGTGGCCGACCGCGCCGCCCAGCTCCGCGACTCCCTGCCCAGCCCGGCTCCCGCCGCCGCGCCGAGCCCGCCCCCAGCCCCGGCACCAGCCCCGGCCGAGCCCGTGTTTGATCCGGCCGATCCCCTCGGCACCTGGGCACCCAGCCCGCTGGCCGCGCCCGTCAGCACGGCCGTCGCGCCCCCCGCCGATCAGCCCCGGCTCCTCGCCGACACCGGCGACAGCCCGGTCATCGGCAACCCGCCTGGGATCCTGGCCGGCGGCTCACCTCGGGCCCTGGCCGATCCGCTGGCCGCAGGCGCCGCCGCGCGGTCCAGCCTGCCCGCCACCGCTGCGCCGCCGGCCACGGCTACGCCGCCCGCCACCGCGGCCTACGCCCCGCCCGGCCGCTTCGGGGCGTCCGGGCCAGGCCGCTACTCGGGCCGGCACGCCAGTCCGGGGCCGGTCCGGCCCGGCGACACCCTGGCCTACGCCGATCCCGCCGGGGGCGGCCCGGAGACGCTCCCGCCCGGCCCGCTGCCGCCGGAGGGGCCGACCCCGCCGCGGCCGGTTCCCTTCGGTCCCCGTGGCCTGGTGGCAGCCGCGCTGGCCGCGGTGGTGCTGATCGCCGCGCTGGCCATCTGGCTGTTCAGCGGCTCGCACGGCGGGCGGCCGTCGGCGCCGTCCGGCAGCCCGCGGCCGACCCGCAGCGCGGCCAGTGCCGGCCTGGTCAGGGTCAGCCCCCAGCTGGCCGGGCATCCCGTGCGCGAAGTCGCTCGCCGCCTGCGCGCGCTCGGGCTGCGAGTCCGCCTGGTGCGGGTGCCGGACTTCGCGGTGCCGGCCGGCACCGTGCTGCGCATCCGCCCCGCCGGGCTGGTCCGGCCGGACACGCTCATCACCCTGATCGTGGCCCGCGCATCCGGCGAGCACCACGGCGATAACGGCCACGGCAACGGCCACGGCCACGGCGATAACGGCAACGGCCACGGCGATAACGGCAACGGCTGACGGCGGCCCGCCGAGCCCCCTCCAAGACCCCAGCAATAACAAAGGGGCCCAGCGCCGGTGAGGTACCGCCGCTGGGCCCCTGGTCGTGCTGCCGTCGCCGGGCGGGGGCGCCTGGACTGGCCGCCCCCGCGCGGCGGGGCCTAGATCAGAACTTCGACAGGTAGTACAGGAACTTGCTGCCGACCGAGCCCAGCCCGGTCAGGCCGTCAAATCCCGGGCCTGGCGAGTTGGTCACCGGCCGGGTCGCGCAGTTGCCCGTCCCGTCACAGTAGGTCTCCGGGCCCTGGTAGTCGATCGTCCGCAGACTCACGAGGAAACCGCCGCTCGAGTTGACCGTGTTCGCGTAGTCCACGCGAATGACGGCCGTCGATTTCGGGCTGGTCGGGGCCAGGATGTCGTTGAACACCGATGGGGTCTGCTTGTCGGCCTTGTACAGGACCGGGTTGAGGAAGCCGAGCGACTGACCCGCCGCCTGGTCCGCGTCCGCGGTCACGCCGGCCAGCAGCGGGGAGGCCAGGCTGGTGCCGCCCTCCTTGAACTGGCTGTAGAAGGTGCCCTTGGGGAACGTCTGGGTCAGGCCGATGAGCATGCCGCTCTGCGCGTCGGCGTCCATGGACATGTCGGGGATGACGCGCAGTGGCGTCGGCCCGAACAGGTTCTCGTTGCGCAGGGCGAGGGCTGATGGGACGACCCCCGCCTGGTAGAAGGGCTGGATGTAGGTGTAGCTGGTGCCCGCGCCATCGCCAGCCTGCCAGGCCAGCGAGCTGGCCGGCGTGATGGCGGTGCCGCAGTTCTTGGTGCTGGAGGCGCACAGCGCCTGCTTGGCCGTGGACCAGCCGTACTCGGCCTGACGGGCGTTGCTCTTGTTGACCTCCAGCGTGGTGCCGCCGACGGCGGTGTCGAACGGGCTGCTCGCCGGGTAGTCCGGCGCCGTCAGGCCGAAGTCGGCGAAGTTGTCGCCGTCGTCGCCGCTGGAGAACAGCACGCTGACGCCGGTCGAGTCGGCCAGCATGAGGGTGTTGTCGAAGGCGGTCTTCGTGGCGGCGTCGGTCAGCAGGTCGCCGGCCGTGTCCCCCCACGAGTCGGTGACCACCGACGCGCCGCTGGTCACCGCGGTGTTCAGCGCGGCGAGCAGGCTGTTGTCCAGGCAGTCCTGGGCCCCGACGAACAGGATGTCCGCGCCGGGCGCCATGGTGTGCGAGGCCTCGACGTCCAAGGACTGCTCGGCGTACCAGCCGCTGCCGCCGCACTCGGCCTCGTTGCCCACGGTCGCGGGCTCGTCGTTAAAGAACTGCCCCGAGGTCAGCGGGTGAGCCGGGTCGTTCATCCGGAAGTACCGCTGCGCGTCGCTCAGCAGGGTCGGCGAGTCGTAGGCGTCGACGATGGCGATGCCCACGCCAGTGCCGTTGTCACCCTTGTTCACGGCCGTGTTCAGGCCGTAGCCGCCGCGCAGTTGGGCCGGCTTGTAGCCGCAGATGTCGTACGGCAGCGGGCTGGTGTATGGCGCGTACAGCGAGCCCGAGTCCGCGGTGTCGGTCTTCTGGCCCCAGTAGCTTGAGCACGGCTGGGGGTTGCGGAAGCCCGCGGGCGGCGGCGGCTCCTGGTCCGCCTTGGCCTTGGCGCCCTTAGCCGCGGCTAGCTGGGTGGTCAGGCTGGTCGTGGCGACGTACTGGTTGACGCCCACCGTGCCCGCCACCGTGC
>JBOHCO010000754.1:0-9739 GCA_050698895.1 Streptosporangiaceae bacterium | reverse complement strand
TGTTCAACGTGCCCTGGTCCCTCAAGCAGGTGGGCGGGATCGAGAAAGGCCTGCTGCGCCGGGCCGCGGCCGACCTGCTGCCACCGGAGATCGTCGCCCGCCGCAAGAGCATCTACCCGGCCAGCACCGATCCGGCCTACGCGCGGGCGGTCCAGGCTCAGATGAATGACCTGCTCAGCCAGCCCGGAGCGCCGCTGTTCGAGATCCTCGAGCGCAGCCAACTGGCCGCGGCGTTCCGCGCGGACCCGGCCCTGCCTGGCCTGATGGGGATACAGCCCAGTCCGTGGGCACCGGCCGCCTTCCTGCTGGATGTGAACGCCTGGCTGACGGAATACCAGGTGGCCCTGGTCTGACCACACGGACGGCGCCGCCGTCCTGAGTGATCCCGGAAATCCGGCGCAGGCGACGCTGCCGGCGTCGCTGCCACCGCCATGGCGCGCCGGCCGCGGACCTTTCCCAGCATGTGTGCTCCCCTCGGCGAGATCTCCCGGCCCTGGCCGGGAACGGAAGATCATGCTGAGAGCAAACCTGCTTGTGCCGCACGCCGCCGAGGAAGGAAGATGCCGGAGGCGGGAGGGAGACGGCAGTGCAATCCGGCCGGGTAGCGTTCTACGCCGACATCTTCTATGACAGCGAGCACTCTCCCGCCTACTGGATTCCGCCCGCCGACCTCGATGTGGACGCGATTCTCCTCGGCGGCGACATTCACTACCGGCCCGAGCACCTGGCCGCGATGCTCCGGGACATCCGGGCCACGCAGCGGGAGGCGACGCAGCTCATCGTGGTGCCGGGAAACGGCGAGTACGTCCGCCAGGAGCTGACGCAGGCGCGCCAGCAGTACCGGGCGGCGGTCGAGGCGGTCCCCGGCGCCAGGTTCGCTGATGACGAGGTGGTCGAGCTGCCGGGCGGGCAGCTGATCATCGGGTCGACCCTGTGGTCGCACATGCCCGACGACCAGCTGGACCACTACCGCCGGATGATGGCCGAGGGCGGCCATCAGGGCGTCGATGACATCCGGCTGGGTGATCGCCCGCTGACCCTGCAGGACACCAATGAGCTGCACCGCCAGGCGTGCTCGTTCATCGAGGGCCAGCTGCGGAGCCTGTCTCCGGCGCAGCGCGACGCGACGATCGTGTGCACCCACTTCTGGCCGACGCTGCGTCCGTGGACGGGACCGGATGGCGCGGCCGGGCACCCCTGGTTTCACATGGTCGGGTCGGACCTGGAGGCGCTGATCGCCGACTGCGGCCCCCGGTACTGGCTGTGCGGGCACGCGCACACCACCCACCACGTGACGATCGGGACCACCCGGGTGTCCTCCAACCCCCGGGCGGGCGACGGCCCGGGGAACCTCAACCCGGACTTCGCGGAGTCCTTCGTGGTCGAGCTCTGACGCCGCTGAGCGCTGGCCCGGCACTGTCGTAGGCGGGATCCATACTTGCCGGGCGGCCCGGCCAGGGGGCTTGCCGCTGACCCGATGGGAGACATCGATGGCGGTCCGGTATCAGCTGGTCATCAACTGCGCCAATCCCGAGCCGCAGGCCCGCTTCTGGGCCGCGGCCCTGGGGTATGCGCTCGAGCCGCCCCCGGCCGGCTTCGCCACCTGGGACGACTACCGGCGCGACCTCGGGCTGCCCGACGAGTTCCTGGGCGTCGGCACGGACAGCATCGTCGACCCGGACGGCAGCGGGCCGCGCATCTGGTTCCAGGTGGTGCCGGACCGCAAGACCATCACCAACCGGCTGCACTTCGACATCCACGCCAGCGGCGGGCGGGAGAACCCGATCGAGATCCGGCGGCAGCGCGTCGACGCCGAGGCCAAGCGGCTGGCCGACCTCGGCGCCACCATCCTCGACGACCTGAGCGAGGAGGACCTCGATGACGGCGTCGACTGGTACGCGGTAGGGATGCGCGACCCCGAGGGCAACGAGTTCGACATCAACTGACCGCGGCCGGGCCGCCGCGGCTCAGAAGAGCGTCGGCGGCCCGGCCGGGACCGGCTCCGGGAGCGGGTCGAGCTCGGGCCGCCGGGCCCGCACGTCCTCATGGAACCGCCGGGCCAGCCCGAGCGCGTCGACGTTGTCGGGCGTATGGATGAACACGGTCGGGGAACGCCCCTCACCCAGCCAGCCGGCCACCACGTCGGCCCAGGGCTGCCAGCCCGCCGCGGTGCGCGCCGCGTCGTCCCGGCCGAGGTAGCGGACCACGGGGCTGTCGGTGAGGGCCCGTGACCGGCGGGGCAGGCGCGGCTTGTCGGTCCACGCCTCCCGCTCGGCGTCGGTCACCGGGCGGCTCCCGAACAGCACGGTGGTGTCGAAGGTCACCCATTCGGCGCCGGCCTCCCCGAGCGCCCGCTCGAGCTGCTGCTGCGATCGCGGGTCCTCGAAGAACTCGCGGTGCCGCACCTCGACGCAGGACCGGTACTCCCGCGGGAGCCGCCTCAGGAAGCCGGCCAGCGCACCGAGGCCGGCCGGGCTGAAGGACGGCGGCAGCTGGATCCACAGGGCGTGGGCCCGCGGCCCGAGCGGCTCGATCGCGGCCAGGAAGGCGTCCAGCGGGGCCGCCACGTCGGCCAGGCGGCGCTCGTGGGTGATCAGCTTCGGCAGCTTGAGGATGAACCGGAAGTCCGGGGTGGTCTGCCCGGCCCACGACCGGACCGTGTCGACGGCCGGCGTGGCGTAGAAGGTCGTGTTGCCCTCGACGGCGTTGCACCAGGTCGCGTAGGCGCTGAGGCGCTCGCGCGGGCCCATCGGGTGGGGCAGGTAACGGCCCTGCCAGGGGGCGTAGCTCCACATCGCGCAGCCGACGTGGAGTCTCATGGCCCGAGGGTATCCGAGCTCCGCGCCGGCACCGATGGCGTGAACCGGACGTAGGTCCGCGTCCGTGAAAGTGAATGAACCGCCGTTCATCGCTGCCCCGGGCCGCGATGAGCGGCGTTTGCGGGCCAGGGGGTTAGGGCCCGACCGGACGACGAGGGAGAATTGTGGCCGTCATCGCGCTGATTACCTGGTCCGCAGCCGTCCTGGCCGGACTGTACATGCTCACCGTGTGGCTCATCGAGAACGACGTCACCGCCCGGCGCACCGCGCCCAGCCAGCTGCCGGTGCCCGTCCTGTTCAGCCACCTGACCCTGGCCCTCGTCGGGCTGGCCTCATGGGTGGGCTACCTGGTTCTGGACAACGACGCGCTGGCCTGGATCTCGTTCGGCGCGCTGTGCCTCATCGTGCTGCTCGGCCTGACCATGTTCGCGCGGTGGATCCCGGTGTACCGGGAACCCGTCGCGGCCGCGGTGCCCGGGCTTCCCCTGGGTCAGTCGCCGGCCGTCCCGGCGGAAGGCAGCTTCCCGGTCGTGGTGATCGCGGCGCACGGGCTGCTGGCCGGGGGCACGCTGGTCCTGGTCTTCCTGACCGCGATGGGCGTCGGCGGGAGCTAGCCCTGTAATTCGCACATGAGGTGCGGTGGGTCCCTCTGCGGCCGGGTCATGATTTTCGCTGGCGTGGGCCTTCGGCGTGGTCGAAGGCTTCCAGGGACAGGCTTTCCAGCTCGGTGACCAGTTCGGTGACCAGTTCGCGCAGGTGCCGGGCGTTGTCGAACCAGGGCCGGTAGCGCTGTTCCTGGTCGGGGGTGAGCTTGCGGGTGACGGGCTTGCCGTCGTCCTTGCGGATCCAGCTGAGGTAGGGGCCGTGCAGCTGAGGCGGGTCGGCCTTGCACTTGCAGACGGGCTTGCCGCAGGCGGTGGAGCGGATCACGACGCTGCCGGGCAGGGCGTGGCCGATCTCGCCGATCTCGGCCATGATCTGCCGGACCCGGGTCTGGCGATGGCGCGTGCTCATGGCTCATTTAACCCCCCTTCCCCGGCGTGTCGCGCTCGCTCTTGAATTATAAAAGTTTCAGGATATCCGGGACAAGACGACACGCGGGAGGCCGGATGCGGGCGGACTGGGGCGAGCCCAGCACCGAGCAGGCGCTGGGCGCGCTGCCGGTAGTGGCCTGGTTCTGCCGCCGGCTGGACATCGCCGGGATCATTGACCGGGCCGCCCCGGTCAGGGGAATCGCCCGCGCCACGCACGGACAGGTCATCGAGGCGCTGATCGCCAACCGGCTGACCTCGCCGACCCCGATGGTCCACCTGGCAGAGTGGGCGCGGCAGTTCGCCGTGGGGCACGCGCTGGGCCTGGATCCCGGCGTGCTCAACGACGACCGGACTGCCCGTGCGCTGGACGCGCTGGCGCCGGTGCTGGAGCAGGTCACCGGGTCGGTCGGCGCGGCGGCGATCGCCGCGTTCGGCATCGACGTCACCCGGGTGCACTGGGACATGACCTCGGTCAGCCTGCACGGCGACTACCGGGACGCCGACGAGGACTTCCCGCGGCCGAAGTTCGGCCACCCCAAGGACCGGCGCACCGACCTGAAGCAGATCCAGGCCGGGATAGCCGCCTCCGCCGACGGCGCCGTCCCGCTGTTCTGGCAGCCCTACGGCGGCGGCGCCGGCGAGGTGTCGCAGGTCACCGGGGCGATGGAGGCGCTACGCAAGCTGGCCGGCCCGCGCCGGTTCCTGCTGGTCGGAGACTCCAAGCTGCTGTCGTATGCCAACATCGCCGCGATCATCAAAGCCGAGGTGGACTTCCTGGCCCCGGCGTCAAAGTCGTTCGTGCCTGCGGAAGTGCTCGCCGGCTGCGACTACCAGACGGCGGCGCCGGCCGGCTACCTCGCCGAGCGGGACGCGGCAAAGCCCGGCGACGCACGCGGCGCCTACCGCGTCGCCGAGGATGTCATGACGATCCGCGGGCCCCGCAAGAAGGACCCTGCCTACACCGTGCGGCGGGTGTTCGTGCACTCCACCGCCCGCGCCGCCGCCGCGTCGGCCGCCCGGGCCAAGAAGCTTGAGCGGGCCCGCGAGGACCCGGGCAGGCTCACCCGCGGCCTGGGATCGCAGCACTACCGGACCGCCTCGGCTGTCACCGCCCGGATCGCGGCCATCGGCCGCGGCCGCCGCGTCGGCGACTACCTGCAAGCCGACGTCAGCACCGACGGCAACGGGCGGCCGGCCCTGCAATGGCGCTTCGACCAGGCAGCGCTCGCCGCCGAAGCGGCCACCGACGGCTGGTACGCGCTGCTGACCAGCCTGCCCGCCGACCTCACCGCGGCCGAAGTCCTGGCCCGGTACAAGAACCAGCCCGCCGTCAGCGAGCGCCGCTACCACGACCTCAAAGGCCCGCTCGCCCTCGCGCCGCTGTTCCTGCACCACAACCGGCGCATCACCGCCGTCATCGGCGTCATCTGCATGGCCCTGCTCATCTACTGCCTCATCGAGCGCCAGGCCCGCCTCGCCCTAGCCCCCGCCGTCCGACTCGACGGCCTCTACGCCGGACGCCCCGCCAGGCCCACCGCCAGCCTCATCTTCGCCGCCCTCTCCACGCTGCGGCTGCGCGCCGCCGACGGAACGCCGGAGATACCCCTGCCAGGGCCCGTCGTGCAGCGACTCCTCGAACTACTCGAAATCGACCCCCGGCAGCCGGCGAACCCACCGACCCTCATGTGCGAATTACGGGGCTAGCCCGCGGCGGGCTGGTGGCCGGGGGTCATGGCGGGGGTCGTGGCGGGGGTCATGGCGGGGGCTCAGAACCCGATGGCCTCGCGGAGCAGCAGGACGGTGCCGCGGCCGGGCTCGGGTTCGGCATTGAGGATCAGGACGCGGTTGACGGCACTGGGCTGCCCGTAGACGCCCATGGCGCGCTCACTTTCCAGCGGGAGGCAGTGCTCCTCGACGCGGCGCAGCGCGGTACTCAGGTCGGGCACCACCTTCTGCGCCCCGACGACCCAGATCGCGCGAGCCGCGGCACCGGCGTAACCGGGCAGCTGGCTTCCGCTGGCCGAGGCGACGACCAGGGAACCGGTCTCGGTGACCGCGGCGACGCTGCCCACGATGACGTCGGGGGTCGACAGCGCCGCCCAGATCTCGTTCCTCTGGGTGACCCGATCCATGGGCGGCCGGGACTTGAGGGCGTCGTACCGCCCGCTCTTGTTAATGTCCTCATCGATGCCGGACAGGCGGAGCGTCTCGCTGGCCCCGGTGAATACGCTGGCGCCCCCGGGTATGAGTTCCCTGACGCGGGCCCGCGCGGCGGCGTCGTCGTCGAGGATCTCGACGGTGAAAGCGTGGGCGGTCAGCGCGGCGGCCGCCCGCTCCAGGCGCGACGCAGGAGCCGGGTCGGTGAACAGTGCAGCCGGAACCGGGGCAGCCGGAACCGGGGCAGCCGGAATCGGAGTCGTCATGGTGCCTCCCGTAAGAGTCGTGGCGAGGCGGGTTCGCCTCACCAGTCCGACGACGCGGCGGCGCGGAATGCAAGGTTGCTTGTAGCAGGCGGCACCCGCCTCACAATCCGGCCCGCTGCCTCGTCGGACTGGTGAGGGCAGACACGAGCGAGGGATGCGAGCGGCACCATGACGACCCGATCCGAGCCGGGCGACGGCGGCCCCGACCAGGGCCTGGACGCGATCATGAGCGAGCGGCGCCAGCTGATCAATCTCGCCTACCGGCTGCTGGGCTCCCTGGCCGAGGCCGAGGACGCCGTGCAGGAGACCTACGCCCGCTGGTACGCGATGTCCGAGCAGCAGCGGGCGGCCATCGAATCCCCCGGAGCATGGCTAACAAAGGTGGCCAGCCGCATCTGCCTGGACCTGCTCGGCTCGGCCCGGGCCCGGCGAGAGCGCTACGTCGGCCAGTGGATCCCCGAGCCGATCCCCGAGCCCGCCGAGTGGCCCGCCGGGCGGCCAGGCGGCCTCGCGGCCGACCCCGCCGACCGGGTCACCCTGGACGAGTCGGTCAGCATGGCGTTCCTGGTGATGCTCGACTCGATGACCCCGGCCGAGCGCGTCGCGTTCATCCTGCACGACGTCTTCCGCTACTCCTTCGCCGAGATCGCCGAGATCACCGGCCGCACCCCGGCCGCCTGCCGCCAGCTGGCCTCCTCGGCCCGCCGTCGCCTCGCCGGGGCCCAGTCCCCAGCCGCGCCGGCCGCCGGGCAGGCGGACATCGTCAGGGACTTCAGGCTGGCCTGGGAGGCCAAGGACATCGGCGCCCTCATCGGCCTGCTGGATCCCGCCGCCATGGTCACCGGGGACGGCGGCGGGCTGGTCAACGCCTCGCCGCAGCCCGTCGAGGGCGCCGAGGAGGTGGCCCGCTACCTGGTCGGGCTGGCCCGCCGGGCCGCGGGCAGCCTGACCTTCCTGGAGCGCACCGTCAACGGCCAGCCCGGCCTGGTGGCCCAGCGCGACAGCGTCATCGTGGCGGTGTACGCGTTCGACATCGCGGGCAACCGGATCCGGCGCATGTGGGCCGTGCTCAACCCCGAGAAGCTCCGGCCCTGGACGGCGAGCTAGCCCGCGGCCTACCCGACGCGCGGCCTGATGTAGGCGGTGGTTTCCTTCCGCCACAGCAGCACGATCGCGACCAGGCCGATCAGCCAGCCCAGCGCGACGGCGATGATCGCGACGCTGGCCCGGCCGACGTCCAGGATCAGCGAGATCGTATTCAGCCCGAACAGCACCGTGGCCACGATCCGGGCCCAGTTGCTGCCCTTGTTATTGGCCCAGGCCATCCACAGCCACAGCAGCACGCCGATGATCCCGACCACGACCAGGAAGACGAGCGTGATGTTGGCCAGCGAGTGGATCTGGGAGGCGGTCAGGACCGACTTGCCCTGGCTCCGCCGGGTCACGTTGGCCTTGATCGCGGCCGTGGTGACGGTCGACTTGATCCTGCTGCTGAAGGCCAGCGAGATGATCACGCCGATCAGCGCCAGGCCGGCGCCGACGAGCATCAGGCGGACGGCGTTGCGGAGCGCCGGCGGCTGCGGCGGGCGCAGGGCGGGGCCCGCCAGGTCGTTGCTGCCGCTCCCCGTGGGGTAGGGCTGAAAGGTCATCACGGCTCCTTGCCGTTCTCAGGTTCCGGCCCGGCCTGCGCCGAGCGACCACTCTCGTCAGCGGGCCGGATTCACGACCAGGGCGCTGCCGCCGTACAGCCGGACCGGCTCGGCGACCGCCTCGGCCAGGCCGTGACCGAGGAACTGGATCCCGGTCGCGTCCCCAGGGTAGTAGTCCAGCGGCAGGATCGGCCCGGTGGACAGCGTGAACTGCTCGCCGAACTGCTTGGTCAGCTGCTGCGCCAGGGCGCTGTTGTAGAAATCCGGCTCGGCCAGCGAGGTGGCCGAGTTCCGCTGGCTCACCCGCGGGGCGGCCAGCGCCTGCGGCAGCGGCATGCCGAAGTCCACGTGGTTCACGATGATCTGCAGGATGGTCGTGGGGATGGTGGAGCCGCCCGCCGCGCCGACCGTGAAGGCCGGGCGCCCGTTCCGGAAGGCGATGACCGGTCCCATGCTGGAGCGCGGCTGCTTGCCGCCCGCGGCCAGGTTGGGGTCATAGGCGCCGGGCGACGGCGGCGCGAAGTCGAAGTCGGTCATCTCGTCGTTGAGCAGGAACCCGTAGTGCGGCACGGTCATCCCGCTGCCGCCGAAGAAGTTGATCGTGTTGGTGTAGGAAACGATGTCGCCCCACTTGTCGGTGGTGACGATGTTGTTGGTGTGCATCCCCTCGGGCGGCAGCGGCTGGGCGGCGGCGGAACCGCCGCAGCCCGTATACGGCGGGTGCGGGTTCCCGGGGGCCACCGGGGAGGTCAGCGCGGTGTCGCCGACCAGGCAGCGGCGGGTGGCGGCGAACGCCGGGTCCAGCAGCCCGCGCAGCGGCACGTGCACGTAGCGGGGATCGCCGACGTAGGCGTTGCGGTCGGCGTAGGCCAGCCGCGACGCCTCCAGGTAGTGGAACAGCGCCGTCGCCCGCGGCTCCCGGCTGAGGTTCCAGCCGCTCAGGATGTTCAGCGCCTCGCCCACGGTGGAGCCGCTGCTGGAGGGCGGCGCCACGCCGTAGACGTCGAGCCCGCGGTAGGTCACGTGCGTGGGCGCCTTGACGCGGGCGACGTAGCGGCGCAGGTCGTTCATGGTCATGATGCCCGGCAAGGTGATCAGCGTGTTGCCGGGGGTGATGGCCGGGTGGTCGACGGCGCGGACGATGGCCCGGCCGAGCGGCCCGTCGTACAGGTAGGAGGGGCCGTAGCGGGCCAGCAGCCGGTAGGTGCGGGCCAGGTCCGGGTTGCGCAGCCAGGTGCCGACCGGCAGCGCGCTGCCGTCCCTGGTCAGCAGCCAGCGACTGGCCGGGTAGGCCTGCAATACCGGCAGCGCCGACTCGGTGAGCTGCTGGAAGTCCTGGTCGGTGCGGAACCCGTGCTCGGCCGTGGCGATGGCCGGCCGCAGGTCGGCGGCCAGGCTCCGGGTCCCGTACCGCCGGAGCGCCCTGGCCCAGGTCGCCACCATCGAGGGGACACCGGTCGACAGGGGCTGCTCGGACGCGTAGGTGTAGTCGAGCGGCTGACCGGTCTTCTGGTCGGTGAACATGGCCGGACTGCAGGCCTGCGGGCAGCTCTCGCGGCCGTCGATGGTGACGACCTGGTGCGTCCGGGCCAGGTAGATAATCATGAACCCGCCGCCGCCGGGCCCGGCCACGAACGGGTTGGTCACGCCCAGCGTGCTGGCCGTCGCGACCGCGGCGTCGACGGCGTTCCCGCCCGCCTTGAGCACGTCAATGCCGGCCCGGCTGGCATCCAGGTCCATCGACGCCACCGCGCCACCAGTGCCGACGGCGACCGCCTGCTTCCCGGCCCCAGCCGGTGCCTGCGCGGCCGCCG
>JBOHCO010000753.1:0-2772 GCA_050698895.1 Streptosporangiaceae bacterium | reverse complement strand
GCCGCGGCTATGCCGCGCACCGGCTGCTGAGCCGGCTCGGGCTGCCCCGGCCGGTGAGCATCGGCCTGGCCGCGCCGTTCGCCCGGCCCGCGCGGACCGCGATCACGCTGGCGTCGGTGCTGCTGGGCGCGACCGCGGTCACCTTCGCCGTGGGGCTGAGCGGCTCTCTCAGCGACGTGGTGAGCGGGCTGTCACACGCCCCGGCCCAGGCGGTCCAGGTCAGCCCGGCCTCGCAGAACGCGTTCAGCCTCACCGCCGCGCAGCAGCACGCGGTCGAGACCGCGCTGCGCCGCCAGCCGGGCACGGCGCGCTACACGGAGGAGACCGACCAGGTGATCAGCGTGTCCGGCGTGCCGGGGAACGTCCCGGTGACCGCCTTCAGCGGCCGTTCGGCCTGGGCCGGGTACGAGATGATCAGCGGGCACTGGTTCACCGGCCCCGGCCAGGTCGTGGTGCCGAGCGGCTTCCTGTGGGCGACCGGCAAGTCGGTCGGCCAGACCGTCACCCTGCTGAACGGCGGCCGGCAGGAGACGGTGCGGATCGTCGGGCAGGTCTTCTCGACCGACCACCGGGGCGTGTCGGTGATCACGAGCGCGCAGACGCTGGCGCGGCTCACCCCCGGGCTGGTCCAGCCCTATCAGTTCGACGTCGGGCTCCGGCCGGGTACCTCGGTGCAGAGTTACGCGGCCGGGCTGGACACCCGCCTCGGGCCGAGCTACTTCGTCAGCCAGAGCAGCCGTCATTCCCAGGTCATCGACCTGATGCTGGGGCTGATCGGCGTCCTGACCGTGATGCTGGCCGTGGTCGCCGGGCTGGGCGTGCTCAACGCGATCGTGCTGAGCACTCGGGAGCGGGTGCATGACCTGGGGGTGTTCAAGGCGGTCGGGATGACGCCGCGGCAGACCATCGCCATGGTGGTGTGCTGGGTGGCCGGCACCGGCCTGATCGCGGGCGTGATCGGGGTCCCGATCGGGATCGCCCTGCAGCACTACGTCCTGCCGGTCATGGGCTCGGCCGCCAACACGGGCGTGCCCGCCGCGTACCTGGACGTCTACCCCGGCGCCGAGCTGGTCCTGCTGGCCCTGTCCGGCGTGCTGATAGCCGTCCTGGGTGCCCTGCTGCCAGCCGGCTGGGCCGCCCGCACCCGCACCGCCACCGCCCTGCACGCCGAGTAGCCTGGCGCCGTTCATGATCACCCAGGCTTCTCAGTCCGCCGCGGTCCACCTGAGCAGGCCATCATCGGCCATGGCCAGGCGGGCCCGGCTGGTGGCGCTAGGGGTCGGCGGGTTCCTGCTGCCCTGGTGCGTGCTGCTGCTGGTGACCCTGCCGGCCAGCACCAGGGCCTGCCACTGGGCGCTGGCCTGGGCCGGCCTGGATGCAGCCGAGGGCGCGGCGGCGCTGGCCACGGCGGTGCTGCTGGCTCGCGGCGACCGGCGGGCCAGCCTGACCGCGATGGCGGGCGGCACGCTGCTGATGGTGGATGCCTGGTTCGATGTATGCACCTCGGCGCCCGGAGCGGCCCGGGCGCTGGCCGTGGCCGAGGCGGTCCTGTTCGAGCTGCCGCTGGCCGCCGCCGCGATCTGGCTGGCCGGCCGGCTGCTGGCCGGGGGCGAGCTAGCCGGCCGGCGCCCAGCGATTGGCGGTGAACTTGAGGCTGGGCAGGTCGTCAAGGGACTGCATGGTCTCGTAGATGCGCACGTAGCCGGTGTGGCTGATCCGCCACCGGCCGTCGGGCCCGAGCTGGTAGCGGTCCTCGTAGTACGCCGCCCCCTTGATCACCACCCGGTACTCGGTCGCGATCACCGTGTCCTCGAACCGCCAGGTGCCGGTGGCGGTGGCGCCGTCGATGTCGATCTCCGGCTGGCCGGCCGCGTGCAGCGTGATCATGCCCGGCCCGAGCTGCTCGCGCAGGAACGTGATGATCTCGTCCCGGCTGCCGAACCGGAGCGGCTGGCCGGTGGCGGGGGAGCCGTAGTCGGCCGTGGCGTCGGGGGTGAAGACCTCGGCCATCTCGTCCCACAGCTTCAGGTCCACGCAGCGCAGGTACCGGTACTTGACCCGGCGGATCGCCTCGAGCGCGGCCAGGTCGACGGGAGCAGCGTCCATGCCACTAGCCTGCCGCCCGCGATTGACTTTAGACAAGAACCTGTTCTACTTTTCCCGTGCGCTTCTCCTATGCCGAGTCGATGACCGACCCGTCGTACTACGCCCCGCTGGCCCGGGCCGCCGAGGCGGCGGGCTACGACTCGATGATCGTGCCGGACAGCATCTGCTACCCGCGCGACGCGGTCAGCCGGTACCCGTTCAACCCCGACGGCACCAGGGAGTTCCTCGAGGACAAGCCGTTCCTGGAGCCGTTCTCGCTGATCCCGGCGCTGGGCGCGGTCACCGAGCGGCTGCGCTTCGTCACGTTCGTGCTCAAGCTGCCGGTGCGCAGCCCGGTGCTGGTGGCCAAGCAGGTCACCTCGGTGGCCGTGCTCACCGGCGGGCGGCTGGTGCTCGGCGTGGGCACCAGCCCGTGGCGCGAGGACTACGAGGTGCTCGGGGTGCCCTGGGCCCGCCGCGGCCAGCGCATGGACGAGGCGCTGGCCATCGTGCGCGGGCTGGCGGCCGGCGGCTACTTCGAGTTCCACGGCGAGCTGCTCGACCTGCCGCCGGTCAAGATCTCGCCGGTGCCGGCCGCGCCGGTGCCGGTGCTGATCGGCGGGCACGGCGAGGCCGCGCTGCGGCGCGCGGCCAGGGACGGCGACGGCTGGCTGCACGGCGGCGGCG
>JBOHCO010000752.1:0-1584 GCA_050698895.1 Streptosporangiaceae bacterium | reverse complement strand
AACCGGGCGCTGCGCATCGCCAACCAGATCATCTCGGGCCGGGGCAGCCCCACGGTGCAGATCGGCTCCGAGGGCTTCCTGGGCGTGCTGGTCCCGGCCAAGAAGGCCAGCACGGTGGCCAGCCCGGCCCAGCAGCGCAGCCTGCAGATCCAGGAGGACCAGAACCCGGGCAGCCCGGGCGTGCCCAAGGCGGGCGCGGCCTGCGTCCCGAACAACCTGGAGGCCGGCATCCCGGCGCACATCGCCCCGGCCAGCTCGGGCACGCTGGTGCTGGGCGAGCTGTGCGGCACGGCGGCGGCCAAGGCGGGCATCACCTCGGGTGACGTGATCACGGCAGTGAACGGCCAGGCCGTGACCACGCCGAACTCGCTGACCGGGATCATGGCCAGGTTCCGGCCGGGCAGCCACGTCAAGCTGGCCTTCGTCGCGGTGTCCACCGGCCAGAAGGAGACCCGGACCCTGATCCTGGGGGCCAAGCCGCCGGTGTAGATCAATCAGCCCCAAGCCGGTCAGGCCAGGTCGAACTCCCCGTCCTGCACGCCGGCCGTGAACGCCCGCCACTCGTCGGGCGTGAACAACAGCACGGGCCCCTCGGGGCTCCGGCTGTCGCGCATGGCAATGACCTGCTCGCTGCCCTCCTTGGAGCCGGGCAGGATGGCGATCTCGACACAAGCCTCGTCGGGCTCGCCGGTGGTAGACGCCCTCTGCCAGACGGCGCCGGTCAGGTCCATCTCCGATATCCCCTTCCTCATCGCAGGCCCCTAGTATCCCTCTGGTCAGCGGGCCGGAAGGTCCACATCGTGATGGACACCGTGACCGGCATCGGGCTGGGCAGGGCGGCGATCCGCTCGGTGAGCTCGGCCGGGTCGGCGTGCCACGCGCTCGGGCCCATGGCCACCGCGGCGGCCACGTCCCGATGGTCGAGGGCCAGGCGGAACCGGTGCTGGTGCTGCCCGGCCAGGTCAAAGTAGGGGCCAAGCCGCGCGGTCAGCCGCTCGTCCTTGCGCGGGTCCACCGCCAGCAGCCCCAGCGGCCCGGCCAGCTCGCCGAGGTGGTCGGAGTCCGGGGTGACGACCAGCAGCCGGCCGGCCGGGTGCAGGACACGCCGCAGCTCGGCGGCCGGCCGGGGGGCGAACACGCTGAGGGCCAGGGCGGCGGCGCGGGCGCCGGGGCGGTGGAGGGAGCGGCACGGGCGGCGCACAACCCGCCCGGCTGCGTGGCCGACGTCGGCGCCGGCACCGGCTACTACCTGGCCGCGGTGCTCTACCGGATGCCGGGCCGGGCCGGGCTTGCCCTGGACGCGTCCAAGTTCGCCGCCCGCCGGGCGGCCCGCGCCCACGACCGGATCGGCGCCATCGTGGCCGACGTCCGGGGGTGGCTGCCCGTGGCCGACCGCGCCGCCGCCCTGGCCCTCAGCGTGTTCGCCCCCCGGCCAGCCGCCGAGCTGCGGCGTGTCCTGCACCCGGCCGGTCGGCTGCTGGTCGTCACCCCGGACTCCGACCACCTCGGCGAGCTGGCCGGGCCGCTGGGGCTGCTGGCGGTGGACCCGCGCAAGGACGAGCGGCTGACCGCGCGGCTTGGCCC
>JBOHCO010000751.1:0-1334 GCA_050698895.1 Streptosporangiaceae bacterium | reverse complement strand
GGCCGGGGGCCGCCGGGCCGGGGGCCGCCGGGCCGGGCCCGGCGGCGCTGGCGCCAGGCGGCCGGGACAGGCCGGACGTACTCTTGGGCATGATTAGCTCCTTGCTGATCGATGGCCCCGGGCCGGGCTTGTCTTGGCGGACTCCGGCCCGGGGCTGCTTACTGCGTCATTCGGCCGGGTGTCAGTAGGCCCGCTCCAGCTGGGCTCGCTGGACCGCGGTGATCCCGCGGAACAGCTCGGTCACCTCCGCGCCGAGCGCGGTGACCGACGCCTCGGGGGCGGGCGTGTCCGGCTCGAGGGTCCGGGCCAGCACGTCGGCGAGCAGGTCGGCGCGCTCCGACACCGACAGCTCTCGTGCGCCGCCGGGCTGGGCGTCCTCGTCCTGGTCGAAGAAGAACCCGCGCAGCACGCTGCTCAGGATGTGGCCGGCCGCCATGGTGGACAGGCCGGGCCGCAGCAGCCCGTGCCGGGCGGCCAGGACGAGGTAGTCCGGGTTGCCGGCCAGCTCGCGCTGGGCCGCCGCCACCGAGTCGTCCACGACCAGCGCGCCGAGCACCTGGGCGTCGGACAGCAGCACCGCCTTGACCAGCGGCCGCCGCACGACTTCCAGGAAGATCGCGGGCATCAGCCGGCGCGGGATGGCCAGCCCCGGGTCCTCGTCCAGGCGGCGCACCAGGTCGTCCAGCATCCGCATGGCCTCCCGCTGGAGGGCAGCCCAGAACAGCACCTCGCGGGTCTTCCAGTGCAGGTAGATGGTGCCCTTGCCGACCCGGGCCAGGGCCGCCACGTCGTCGATGCTGACCCGCCGGTAGCCGTGCTGGCTGAGCAGTTCCGCGGCGGCGTCGAGGATCCGCCCGGCCCGAGCCCGCCGGGCCTCCGACCCGACCGGCGCACGTCCTGTTTCCGTCATGTGCTCAGAATATGACCAGATTTGAAATCTGGTCAACTCGTATTGCCGGCGAAGTCAGGGCTCCGGGGCGACGACGACGGCAAGGAGGCCGGGGCCGGTGTGGGCCCGGATCGCGGCGCCGGCTTCGGTCACCGCGATCGGCCCGGCGGCCGGGATGGCCGCGGCGAGGCGGCGTCGGAGATCATCGGCGCCGGAGGGATTCCCGATGTGCTGGACGGCCAGATCTGAGCGGCGGCCAGCGGCATGAACCGAGGCCAGTTGAGCCAATCGGTCCCGGGCGGCCGCACTGGTCCGGACGCGCTCCAGGACGACGACCCGGCCACCGGTGATCGTCAGCAGGGGCCGCGAGCGCAGCATGACACCGGCCGAGCCCCGGCCCGCGCCCCGGCCCGCGCCGCCGCTCAGGCGGCCGCCGGCCCGGAGC
>JBOHCO010000750.1:0-4074 GCA_050698895.1 Streptosporangiaceae bacterium | reverse complement strand
GTTCAGCCGGTTCGGTGGCGGCGGCAGCGGCGGGAGCGGGAGCGGCGGCGGCACGGGCCGCAGCGAGGACGACTGAGCAGCTTCTGACCGGCGTCAGGCGTTTCAGGACGGCCGGGACGGGGCCGGTGTGCACGACGCCGACCCGCTGGGTCGCCCTGGTCAGCGCGACGTACAGGTCGTTGAGGCCGCGGGGCGAGGCGTCGAGCATCTCGGCGGGCTCGGCGATGAGCACGGAGTCGAACTCCAGGCCCTTGGCCTGCCGGACGGTCAGCACGACGACGGGGCTGGTCAGGTCGGGATCGGCGCCGACGGCGGTCTCGGGCAGCACCGTGGTCACAGCCCCGGCGAGCTGGTCGAGCCGGGCGGGCGGCACGATCACGGCCAGCTTGCCGTCGCCGGTCTGGCCGGCCAGCGTGACGGCGGCCTTGGCCACGGCCTCGGCCAGGTCGTCCTCGCTGGCTTGCTGCCGCCACGGGGCCACCCCGGCCTCGCGCACGGAGCGGGGGACGTCCAGGGCCGGGTCGATGGCCGCCAGCACGTCGGCGGCGACCTCCATGACCTCGGCGGGCGTGCGGTAGTTGATGGTCAGCCCGGCCAGCCGCCACCGGTCCCCCACGTAGGCGCCGAGGGCGTCGCCCCAGGCCGGCAGGCCGGCCAGGTCGCCGGTCTGGGCCACGTCCCCGACGATGGTCATGGACTTGACCGGGATGCGGCGCATGACCATCCGCCAGGCCATCTGGGACAGCTCCTGGGCCTCATCCACGATGACGTGGCCGAAGGCCCAGGTCCGGTCGCCGGCCGCCCGCTCGGCCGGGGTGAGGTTCTCCTCGTCCTCGTACCGGGCGGCCAGGGACTCGGCGTCGATGACGTCGGCGCCCATCAGCACCTCGGGGTCGTCGTCGTCATCGCGGCCGATGATGTCCAGCACGCCCTGGGCGTAGGCCTCGCGCAGCCGCCGGCGGCGGTCCTTCTCGGCCCGGATGGCCCGGTCGTCCTGGCCGAGCAGCTCGGCGGCCTCGTCCAGCAGCGGCACGTCGGCCGGGGTCCAGTCGGCCGCCTGGCCGGCGCCGGGCTCGCGCAGCAGGGCGTCGCGCTCGGCCTGGCTCAGGCCGGGGGCGGCGGTGGCCAGCCGCCGCTTCGAGGCGAACAGGTCGGTGAGCAGCTGCTGCGGCGAAAGCAACGGCCACAGCCGCCCGATGGCCGCCTGCACCGCGGGATCGGCGCGCAGCTCGTCGCGCAGGTCATCGATCTCATCGGCGCCGAGCAGGTTGGGGCCGCCCAGCACATTACGGCCGAGCCGGGCGGCGGCCTGCGAGGTCAGCGTGGTGATGATCTCGCGGGCGAACACGGCCCGGGCCAGGTTGTGCGGCCGCCGGGACCGGCGGGCGCGCTCGCGGGCCCGGCTGATGGCCCTGGGGGCCAGCGTGAGCTTCTCGTGATCGGCGATGATCTCCACGGGCTCGCGGGGCACCAGCTGACGGTCGCGCACGGCGGCGGCCACCACCTTGGCCATGGCCGGCCGGCCCTTGATCTCGGCGGTCTGCGGCGGCTCGGTGCCGGCCGCGCTGACGCCGGGGAACAGGTCGCCGACGGTGGACAGCAGCACGCTGGTCTCGCCCAGGGACGGCAGGACCTGGCCGATGTAGCGCAGGAAGGTGGCGTTGGGGCCGATCACGAGCACGCCGCGCTTCTCGAGCTGGCGGCGGTAGGTGTAGAGCAGGAACGCGGCCCGGTGCAGGGCCACGGCGGTCTTGCCGGTGCCGGGCCCGCCCTGGACGACCAGGACGCCGTCCAGGCCCGACCGGATGATGTGGTCCTGCTCGGCCTGGATCGTCTCGACGATGTCGGACATGGTCCCGGTGCGCGACGCGTTCAGCGCGGCGAGCAGGGCCGACTCGCCCGTCAGGCCCTCGTGCCGGGAGGGATCGGCCACGGCCAGGTCCAGGACCTCGTCGTCGTAGCTGATCAGCTTCCGGTCGCGGGTGGTGATGTGCCGGCGCACCCGCACGTTGCCGGGCGAGGCGGCGGTGGCGAGGTAGAAGGGACGCGCGGCCTCGGCCCGCCAGTCCATCAGAAGCTGCTCATAATCATCGGTGTCAGCATGGATGCCGATCCGCCCGATATAACGGTGCTCACCGTCATTGAATTCAAGTCGCCCGAAGACCAGTCCGTAGCCGGCGGCGTCATACTGAGCCAGGCGGTGCCGGTACTCAGCACTGGACGTCTCGCGCTCGACGCGGGCCTGGTGCGTGCCGCCGGTTTCCCGCAGGATGCCAGCTAGACGGCGTGCGGCCTGCTCCCTGAGCTCGTCCAGCCGGTCATAAAGCCGGGAAATGTAATGCTGCTCACGAGCGACTTCCTCGTTTGACACCGGGTTCCCTTCCCGATATAATTCACGCGTTTCTTCGGTCGCCGAAATGCTTTACGGGGATTGGCGGTCGGCGGGATTCTTCCTCAGGTGCTGGCACGTAAAGATTGATTGTACGTGAGCCTCACTGGTACCGACTGGCACGGGTTATGGGTAGCGGGCCTGCGGCATCGCCTCTGCGGCCGGCGCTCGGTGCGGGCGCGCTTCTTGCTGTTATCAGACTGGGCCGCCGTGAGGGAGCTGGCGCTCCGAGGGAGCCAGGAGGGCCGTGCGGCCTCGGCCGGCTCAGCCGACGCGGTGGTCGCTGCCCCGCGGGCCGAAGCCGCCGAACGTCACGCTGGGGTCCCAGTCGAAGACCACCGCGTTGTCCTCGGGCCCGATGATGACCTCGGCCCCGGCCTCGGCGCCCGCCTCGGCCAGGGCTTCCTCGATGCCGAGCTTGGCCAGACGGTCGGCCAGGAAACCGACGGCCTCGTCGTTGCTGAAGTCAGTCTGGTTGATCCACCGCAGCGGCTTGGGGCCGCGCACGAGGTAGCTGTTCTCCCCGGCCCGGACCAGCTCGAAGTCGGGCCCGGCGACCGGCTCGGGCCGCAGCACCAGGCGGGTCGGCTCAGGCGGCGGAGCGGCGGCCCGCTCGGCCGCGACGACCTGGGCCATGGCGAACTCCAGCCCGCGCAGGCCCTCGGTGGTCGCCGCCGAGACCAGGTATACCGGCAGGCCCCTGGCCTCGAACTCGGGCACGACCATCTCGGCCAGGTCCCGCGCCTCGGGCACGTCCACCTTGTTCAGCACCACCAGGCGCGGCCGGGAGGCCAGCCGGGCCCCGGTCTCCGCCTCGTAGGCGGCCAGTTCGGCTTCGAGTGCGTCCAGGTCGCTGACCGGGTCCCGGCCCGGCTCCTCGGTGGCACAGTCCAGCACGTGGACCAGGACCTTGCAGCGCTCCACGTGACGCAGGAAGTCCAGGCCGAGGCCCTTGCCCGCGCTGGCGCCGGGGATCAGGCCCGGCACGTCGGCGACCACGAACTGCACCTCGCCCGCCTCCACCACGCCGAGGTTCGGCACCAGGGTGGTGAACGGGTAGTTGGCTATCTTGGGCCGGGCCGCCGACATGGCCGCGATCAGCGAGGACTTCCCGGCGTTGGGGAACCCGACCAGGCCGACGTCGGCCACGGTCTTGAGCTCCAGCACGAGCAGTTCCTCGGCGCCGGGCTCACCCTTCAGGGCGAAGCCGGGTGCCTTGCGCTTGGCCGAGGCCAGCGCCGCGTTGCCCAGGCCGCCCCGGCCGCCGGTCACGGCCACGAACCTGGTCCCGGCCCCGGTCAGGTCGGCCAGCACCTGGCCGTCGGCGGACTTGACCACGGTCCCGTCGGGGACCGCCAGGACCAGGTCGGTCCCCGCGGCGCCGTTGCGGTTGTTGCCTGAGCCCTGCCCGCCGTTGCCGGCCCGCCGCACCGGCCGGCGGTGGAAGTCGAGCAAGGTGGACGAGCTGGGGTCGACCTCGATCACGACGTCGCCGCCGCGCCCCCCGTTGCCGCCGTTCGGGCCGCCCAGCGGCTTGAACTTCTCCCGGTAGATGGAGGCGCAGCCGTGCCCGCCGTTGCCGGCGCGCACCCGCACCTCGGCCTGGTCGGCGAACTCCGCCACGATGTGTCCTTCCCTATCCGGTGCTGCATGCGCGGAGGGGCGGGCCGGTGTCGGCCCGCCCC
>JBOHCO010000749.1:0-2147 GCA_050698895.1 Streptosporangiaceae bacterium | reverse complement strand
GCCACCGCCAGTGCGGGCAGCGTCCGCCCGGTTCTGCCGCCGGCAGGCGGCGCGGGGGGGTTAGGGGGGTCGTCCCCCCTGGCCAGCAGGGTCATCGGCGTGCCCGGGCCGGGTCGTCGCGCGGCGCGCCGTGCGGTGACCGGCCGGCGCCGGCCGCGTGGATGATCGTGAGGTAGGCGTCCTCCAGGTCCGGGGCGGCGGGCACCGCGTCCGGGCTGGGCGGGGCCGGGGCGAGCACGCGCACCCGCACCCCCGGCCCGGTGCGGATCATGCGGCTGACCAGGTGCCGCTCGCGGAGCTGGCTGAGCGCGCCGGCGGGCACGGTCAGCTCCCAGACCAGGCCCTCGGCCTGCCGCAGCAGGTCCTGCGGCCGGCCCCGCTGCCGGAGCCGGCCGCCGGCCATGATCGCGATGTCGGAGGCCGCCGACTCGACGTCGGAGACGATGTGCGTGGACAGCAGGACCACGCGGTCGGCGGCCAGGTCGGACAGCAGGTTGCGCAGCAGCACCCGCTCCTCGGGGTCCAGGCCCGCGGTGGGCTCGTCCACGATCAGCACCCGCGGGTCGGCCAGCAGGGCCTGGGCGATGCCCACCCGGCGCAGCATCCCGCCCGAGTACTTGCCCAGCGGCCGCCGGCCCGCGCCGGCCAGGCCGAACAGCTCCAGCAGCTCGCCGATGCGGACCCGGGCGGCCTTCGCGGGCAGGCCCTTGACGGCGGCCAGGTAGGACAGGAACTCCCGCGCCGACAGGTGCGGGTAGACGCCGAAGTCCTGCGGCAGGTAGCCCAGGCTGCGGCGCAGCGGGTCGGGCCGGGCCACGGCGTCGGCCCCGTCGAACAGCACCTGGCCGCTGGTCGGCCGGGTCACGGTGGCCGCGATGCGCATCAGCGATGACTTGCCGGCGCCGTTGGGGCCGAGCAGCCCGACCAGCCCGGGGCCGAGCCGCAGCGTCACGCCGTCCACGCCCCGCGGGCCGCCCCGGTAGGCCTTGGCCACATCCACGAGCTCTAGCAGCATGTTCGTGCGCCCTTCTGGTCTGGCGATAGATAACAGGGCCGTCTCTAGGACTCGGGAACCACGAGCGCGCTGCCGTTACTGGTCATCACCCGGATCACGCTGCGGCTCAGCCGATAGTCGCGGACCCGCGTCCGGGCGGACCCGCCGCCGGCGGTGACAACGACGTGATAGCGGTGCCCGGAGACCGGCACCCTGGCCGTGGCGCTGCCGCTGGTGCAGCTGATGTCGACCAGCCGGGGGGCGGCCGCGAAGCCGACGTCCGCGCTGCCCTGGCTGGACGTGACGCGCACGGCCGGCGAGCGCAGCGCCGACGCGGTGATGTCCCCGGCGGCGGTGCTGACCCGGACCGGTCCCGACACGCCGCGCAGCTGCACGGCGCCGCTGCCGCCGTCGATCACCACCGGCAGCCGGGCCGGCACGGCGACCTGGAACCGGGCCCCGCAGTGGAAGACCAGCCCGGTGCAGTCCACCGACAGCCGCAAGGTGTCCCCGCTGAGGGTCCACGTGGCGTGGCCGGGCCGGGCCGCGGTGCCGCTGACCCAGCGCTCGACGCGCAGGCCGGGCCCGGAGCCGGGAACCAGCCGGAGGCCGGCGCTGGCGGTGTCGATGACCAGGCGGCGACCGTGGAAGCCCAGGACCTGCTGGACGTGGACGGTGCGGCCGCTGCCGCAGCCGCCAAGCGCGAGCAGGCCCGCGGCCGCGACGGCGGCCAGCGCGAGCGAACGGGGATGGCGCACGGTGGGCAGCCTTTCGACGCGGCTAGGTGACTGCCCTCCAGGCAACCAGCGGGCCCGGCCCGCGGCACTACCCCCAGGCCCCGAACCGGGGTATGGCCAGGACTACCTGCGGCCTAGTGGCGGCCCCACCGGCAGCGGGCCCGGCGCGGGCTACGGTGAGGAGCATGCGCACGGACGGCCCGCAGACCGCGCTAGCGGCGGTGACCTGGCGCAGCCTGCTGATCAGCCGCTGGCCGTGGCGCTCGGCGGGCTACCTGCTGACCACCCAGCTGGTCGCCGGGGTGGCGGCGGCCGGGCTGGCCGTGCCGTGGCTGGTCCTGGCCGGGCTCCTGGCCTCGGGCGAGCGCGGCGCCGGGGTGATCACGGGGCTGGTGCTGCTCGGCGCGGCGCTGATC
>JBOHCO010000748.1:0-1856 GCA_050698895.1 Streptosporangiaceae bacterium | reverse complement strand
AGCGTGATCAGCTCCGGGCGGGCGCGCAGGAACGTCCGGGCGCCCGCGTCGCCGGTGGCCAGCGCCATGACCTCGGGCCAGTGCTCGCGGCCCAGCAGCACGGGGTTCCGCGGCTGGCCGGCGTAGGCCGCCACCGCGACGCTGGCCCCGGCCTGGTACGCGGCGATCAGCCGCCGCACCGCCTCCGGGCCGACCAGCGGCTGGTCGACCAGCGCGATGACCGCGGCCGCGCACTGCTCGGGCGCCGTGGCCAGGCCGGCCCGCAGCGAGGAGCCCATGCCGGTCCGCCAGTCCGGGTTGTGCACGGTGATCACGCCGGTCAGGTCGACCGCGGTGGCGCCGGTGACCACGATGACCGGGCTGGCCCCGCCATCGTGCAGCAGCGCCACGCCGCGGGCGGCCAGCGGCTCGCCGCCGACATCGATCAGGGCCTTCGGCTGCCCGATCCGGCTCCCCTGCCCCGCCGCCAGCAGGATCCCAGCCACCGGCCTCATCACCCCGCCAGACTACGCTCGCCGGGGACATCCGGGAGTGAGTGTGAACCTGACTGAGCGAGAGCTCGGGGGGCTGCGCTGGATCCGGCTCGAGGGCCCGGCCGCCGACGCGTTCGCGGCGCTGGGCGAGCATGCGCGGGCCGAGATCGGCGCGGTGCTGGATGACTGGGACGGCGTGCCCGAGCTGCGGCGGCACGCGGCCGCCGAGCCGGGCCGGGGCTGGCTGGCCGCCGCGGCCAGGGCCAGCCAGGCTGAGTGCCCCGGCCCGTGGTCCGAGCTGGCCGCGATGGCCGCCGGGGCCGGGGCGCCGCTGGACGACCTGGTGCTGCTGAACTGCCGCGGCGACATGGGCGTGGCGCCATTCGCCGGGCGGCCGGGCGGCGCGGACGACGCAGCGGGGTGCAGCGACCTGCCTGGCGGCGGGAGCGGTCGTACATCGCGCACAACGAGGACGACGGGACGTTCTTCGAGGGCCGCTGCGCGCTGCTGACGATGGCCCTGGACGGCCAGCCCGCGGTCACCGCGTTCTGGAAGCCGGGCTTCCTGCCCAGCAGCACCCTGGCGGTCACCGAGTCCGGGCTGACCTGGAGCATCGACCACCTGACCGTCGCGGCCCCGGCCGTCGGCCGGCCGGGGCGGCACTTCGTGGCCCGCGGGCTGCCCGCGGCGGCGGCCACGGTCGGCCAGGCCCTGGACTACCTGCGCGAGCATCCCACCGCGGGCGGGTTCAGCTACACCATCGGCGGCCGGAGCGGCCGGGTGGTCATCGCGGAGTCGGTGGCGGGCCGGTTCGGCTGGCGCGAGGTCGGCGGCGGGCCGGACGGGCCGCTGGGCTGGCACACCAACCACGGACGGTTCGTGACCGGGGCCGAGGGCGCTGAGCGGGGCAGCAGCCGGGACCGCGGTGCGGTGCTCCAGGGCCTGATCGAGCCGGCGGGCGAGCCCGGCGCCGCGTGGTTCACCGCGATCCTGGCCGGCGCCGTCCCGCCGCTAGGCGTGCGAGCCGAGCCCGGCCCGGCCAGCACCACGGCGACCCTGTGCACATTCGTGGCCGACCTCAGCGGCCATCTGTTTCATAGCCTGGTCCGTGGCCGCCAGCCGGTCACCATTCCGCTGTCCGACCTGGTCCGCTAGGCGGCACGGGATTCACGGGATGCCCGAGGACGGCGTGCTGGCCCGGATCGAGGCGAACTTCGCCGAGCACGCCTGCCACCTGCACCGCCAGGTGCCGGGCATGACGGTGTGGCCGGCCGATGACCTGGTGGTGGCAGACAGCGGGCTGGCCGACGACACGTTCAACGTGGTGGCCGGGGCGCGGTTCACGGCGGCCACGGCCGACCGCCGGATCGCCCGGACGGAGGC
>JBOHCO010000747.1:0-2110 GCA_050698895.1 Streptosporangiaceae bacterium | reverse complement strand
ACACGACGGCTTTGAGCCGGGCAGCGCGGTGCTGCCGGGCATCAGCGAGGGCTGGCCGCTGCTGATCGCCAGCCTCAAGTCGCTGCTGGAAACCGGCGACCCCCTGCCGGTCGGCTAGCCGGGCCGGTCAGCTGGCCGGCGCGGCCAGCGCCGCCCGGCGGCGCAGCTCGGTCCACAGCTCGCCGACCTGGCGGTCCAGCTCGGCCAGCGAGCCCGAGTTGTCGACCACGATGCCGGCGATGCCCAGCCGCTGCTCCCGGCTGGCCTGGGCGGCCATCCTGGCCCTGGCCTGCTCCCTCGTCAGATCGCGGTGCCGGACCAGCCGGTCGAGCTGCAGTCGCGGCGGCACGTCGACCACCACGACCAGGTCGTAGGCGCCCGCCATGTTGTTCTCCGCGATCAGCGGCACGTCGTGGACCACGATCGAGCCCGGGCCCGCCGACTCCTCCAGCTCCCGCATCCGGGCGCCGACCAGCGGGTGCACGATGCCGTTCAGCCGGGCCCGCAGTTCCGGGTCGGCGAAGACGATGTCGCCCAGCCGGGGCCGGTCCAGCCGGCCGTCGGGCAGCAGCACCTCGGGCCCGAACGCCGCGACCACCTCGGCGAGCCCGGGAGTCCCCGGCTCGACGACTTCCCTGGCGATGGCGTCCGCGTCGATCACGACGGCGCCTTGCGCCGCCAGTCGCCGGGAGACCTCGCTCTTGCCGGCGCCGATGCCGCCGGTCAGGCCAACCCGGTACAACTCAGGCCGCCTGAGCGGGCCGACGGGCAGGGATCACGTGCGCCTCATAAGCAGTCGGCCCCGGCCGGATTCCTGAGGGAATCCCGCCGGGGCCATCAGCGGGTGGTCAGCTCTGGCCGCCGGACAGCTTGTCCCGCAGAGCGGCCAGCGCCTCGTCCGAGGCCAGCGTGCCGGTGGCCGGACTGTTGTCGCTGGCCGGCCGGTCGTCATGCTCGGTTGCGGCGGTGGCCGCCTTGTTCTGGGCCTCGGCGACCTGAGCCTGGTGGGCCTCGTAGCGGGTGCGGGCCTCGGTGTACTGCCGCTCCCACTCCTCGCGCTGCTCGTCGAAGCCCTCGAGCCACTCGCCCGACTCGGGGTCGAAGCCGTCGGGGTAGACGTAGTTGCCCTGCTCGTCGTAGGTCGCGGGCATGCCGTACAGCGTCGGGTCGAAATCGTCGCCCAGCGCCTCGCCGATCGTGCCCTCGTTGGCCTGCTTGAGCGACAGGCTGATCCGCCGCCGGTCCAGGTCGATGTCGATGATCTTGACGAAGATCTCGTCGCCGACCTGCACGACCTGCTCGGGGATCTCCACGTGCCGGTCAGCCAGCTCGGAGATGTGCACCAGGCCCTCGATGCCCTCCTCGACCCGCACGAACGCGCCGAACGGCACCAGCTTGGTGACCCGGCCCGGCACGACCTGGCCGATCTGGTGGGTGCGGGCGAACTGCTGCCAGGGGTCCTCCTGGGTCGACTTCAGCGACAGCGAGACCCGCTCGCGGTCCATGTCGACATCCAGCACCTCGACCGTGACCTCCTGGCCGACCTCGACAACCTCGCCGGGGTGGTCGATGTGCTTCCACGACAGCTCCGACACGTGGACCAGGCCGTCCACGCCGCCCAGGTCCACGAACGCGCCGAAGTTCACGATGGAGGAGACCACGCCCTTGCGGATCTGGCCCTTCTGCAGCGTGTTCAGGAAGTTCTGGCGGACCTCGGACTGGGTCTGCTCCAGCCACGCCCGGCGGGACAGCACCACGTTGTTGCGGTTCTTGTCCAGCTCGATGATCTTGGCCTCGATCTCCTTGCCCACGTACGGCTGAAGATCACGCACGCGCCGCATCTCGACCAGCGACGCGGGCAGGAACCCGCGCAGCCCGATGTCCAGGATCAGGCCGCCCTTGACCACCTCGATGACCGTGCCGGTGACGACACCGTCCTCTTCCTTGATCTTCTCGATCGTGCCCCACGCCCGCTCGTACTGAGCGCGCTTCTTGGACAGGATCAGGCGGCCTTCCTTGTCCTCCTTCTGCAGGACCAGGGCTTCGATGTGCTCGCCGCTCTTGACCACATCGTGCGGGTCGACATCGTGCTTGATCGACAGTTCGCGGG
>JBOHCO010000746.1:0-1504 GCA_050698895.1 Streptosporangiaceae bacterium | reverse complement strand
TCGTCGAGGCCGACCGCATCCGGGACGAGAGCAACTGCGTGCTCCGCTACGAGCGGACCTTCATGCGCCCGCTCCTGCCCGGCCGCTGAGGGTTTTGGCTGGTCAGCGCGGCTGCCGCGAGACGCAGGACTACTCCGCGGGCAGTAGCCGGCAATCGCTACCGAGGACGGACGCGCTCGCGGGCCGGACGCGTACGCTCGGAGAATGCGCACTGAGCAGCGCCGGCGAAGGTTCTACGCGGCTGGATGGCTGATCTCAGCGGGCGTCATGGTAGTGACGGCCCGGATGTGGCAGTTGCACGTCCGCGAGGTCGAGCAGCGGGCCGACGAGGCCGAGCGGACCAGGGACGAGGCGGCCCAGCGCCGGGCGATGGAGGAGCGGCTGCGGATCGCCCGCGAGCTGCACGATTCCCTGACCCACAGCATCTCTGTGATCCAGTTCCAGGCGGGCGTGGCCACTACGCGCCCGGCGCCCTGACGGTCCAGGTCGACGACGACGGCCAGGGCAGTGGCACGCGGCCGGGGGGCCCCGGGCTGGGCCTGGTCGGCATGCGCGAGCGGGTGTCCGCGCTCGGCGGCCGCCTGTCGGCCGGGCCGCAGGACGGCCGCGGCTTCCAGGTCCGCGCCGAGCTTCCCGCGGCCCCGTCGTGATCAGGATCCTGCTGGCCGACGACCAGGCGCTGATCCGCAGCGGCATCCGGTCGCTGCTCGACGCCGAGGACGACATCGAGGTGGTCGCCGAGGCCGCCGACGGGCGGCAGGCGGTGGAACTGGCCGCCGAGCACCGCCCGGACGTCGCGCTGGTCGACATTCAGATGCCGGTGCTGGACGGCCTGGGTGCCACCCGGCAGATCGTCGCGGACGAGCGGCTGGACAGCGTGCGCGTCGTGATCCTGACCAACTTCGGGCTCGACGAGTACATCTTCGCCGCGCTGCGCGCGGGCGCGAGCGGGTTCCTGCTCAAGGACACCCAGCCGGCCGAGCTGCTGCAGGGGATGCGGATCGTCATGCGCGGGGACTCGCTGCTGTCCCCCGCGGTGACTCGCCGCCTCATCGGAGAGTTCGTCGCCCGGCCGCCGGACGCCGTCGCCGCGGCCGGGATGGAGACCCTGACCAGCCGGGAACGCGAGGTGGTGGCCCTGGTCGCGCACGGGCTGAGCAACGACGAGATCGCCGGCGCCCTGGTCCTCAGCCCGGCCACCGCCAAGACGCACGTCAGCCGGGCGATGATCAAGCTCGGCGCCCGTGACCGCGCGCAGCTCGTCGTCTTCGCCTACCAGACCGGCCTGGTCACCCCGCGCGCCGCCGGGCCGGCCGCGGGCCGTTACCGATAGCCCGCTGCTGGCCGCGGCCGGCGCGACGCTGATCGCGATCGTCCGCGTGGTCTCCGCCGGCCCGGTCGGCTCACCGCCCCCCGCGCTGCCTTTCGTCCCCGCGACGGCGCTGGCCAGCTGAGCCCACCGTATGCTATAGCGTTTATGGGACGACTTGATCAGCGTGTGGTG
>JBOHCO010000745.1:0-3987 GCA_050698895.1 Streptosporangiaceae bacterium | reverse complement strand
CGGCAGGACGTGCGCCAGCGCGGGCGGGCTGGCCAGGCGGGCCGGGGCGGCGTTACGCGCCGCGGTGTCGGCCCTGGCGGCCCTGGCGGCGGCCTTGGCCTTAGCTGATCCCACGGCGAACGACGCCGTGGACGGCGTGGCGAACGGGCCGGTCAGCAGGTTGCACCCGCTGGCGCACCCGGTCGCGGCGGTGCCGACGAAGGTCGGCGAGAAGGTGCCCAGGCTGGAGGAGGTGACGGTCGAGCCTCGGGGTTTCGTCATGCTGGCCGAGGCGCCTGGCGAGGCCGCCGCCAGCATCGAGATCGGCAGTCCTAAGCCCAGGAGAACGGCAGACAGGCGGTAGAGGTTTTTCCTTCTGAACGACATTGTTCGGTGCCTCACCTATCACGGGGAACCTCGCCCCCGAGGAGCGTCAGGCGCGGATAGCGCCGCGCTCCCGGCGCTCGGGGGCTTGCTACAGCGCGGGGAGCAACGCTGTTGCCGCATGGCCCCTGCGGCAGCACACAACAGGCACATCGTCATCCCCGGTGCTCCATGAGTCAAGACCAGGTAATGGCAAGCCAACGGCACGGTGGTCATGCGGCGCCAGGATGACTCGCGACCTCGCGGCAGCTTCGCCCGGCCAGCCGGCCAGACTGGGCTGGTGACCTCCGCCGCTGGCCCGCCACGGGACGTTCTGCTGCGCCGGGGCTTCGTTCTGGAGTACGTGACACTGGCCTGGAACGTCGCCGGGATCGTCGTTCTGGCGGTCGCGGCTGTCGCCGCCCGCTCGGTTGCCCTGGCCGGGTTCGGTCTTGACTCGCTGATCGAGATCGGCGCGTCCACCGTGGTCGTCTGGGAGCTGTCGGGTGCCGGCGCGGAACGCCAGCGCCGTGGTCTGCGGCTGATTGGCTATGCGTTCGCTGCGCTGGCGCTCTATCTCCTGGTCCAGTCCACAGTGGTACTGGCGGCGGGCTACCACCCTCGGCACTCGGTGCTCGGGATCAGCTGGACGGCGGTCACCGCAGCGGTCATGTTCGCGCTCGCCTCGGGCAAGGCCCGGACCGGCCGGGCGCTGGACAATCCGGTGCTGCGGACTGAGGGCCGGGTCACGATGATCGACGGGATTCTCGCTGCCGCCGTCCTGGCGGGCCTGGCGCTGAACGCCGGGTTGGGCTGGTGGTGGGCCGACCCGGTCGCCGGGTATGTGCTCGTTTACTACGCCGCCCGCGAGGTGAGGGAAATCTTCGTGGCCCACCCGTGAAAGCGTAAAACCGGAACCCGGCTTCAAGGTCAACCCCGCCGGTCTTCCCGCTCCCGACGATTCAGTATCGGCTGTATAGTTCAGTCGTGACTGTATCTACGGCGGTCGACCTCGGGACGCTGGCCCGGGTTGGGACCGCGCTGGCGGATCCGACGCGCCGCCGGGTGCTGGTGCACCTGACCCGTGGTCCGGGGTATCCGGCGGAGATGGCCGAGGACTTCGGGGCCAGCCGGGCGAACCTGTCCAACCACCTGAGCTGCCTGCGCGAGTGCGGGCTGGTGAACGCGACCGCGGAGGGCCGCCGGGTCCGCTACGACCTCGCCGACCAGCGGTTGGCCGAGGCGCTGCGGATCCTGGCGGGCCTGGAACTGCCCGGCTCTTGCCGCGACGTGACCTGACCTTGGGAGGTGACGCGGTGTCCCGCGTGACCTTCCTGCGCCCTGCCGGGCCGGTGGCCGTGTCGGCTGAGTGGCTGCGGCTGGCCCGGCTGGCCCGGACGCTGTCATGGCTCACGCTGGCCTGGATGGGCATCGAGGGCGGGGTGGCGATCGGCGCGGCCATCGCATCCGGGTCGGTGGCGCTCCTGGGGTTCGGGCTGGACAGCGGCATCGAGGCCGTCGCGTCGGTCATCGTCATCTGGCGCTTCACCGGCAGCAGGCTGGCTAGCGCGACCTCCGAGCGCAGTGCTCAGCAACTCGTGGCGGTCAGCTTCTTCCTGCTGGCTCCTTACATCGCCGTGGAGGCGATCCGGGCGCTGGCTGCCAGTGATCGTGCCGAGACGAGCATCGTGGGCCTGGTGCTCACCGCGGGCACGGCAGTCTTCGAGCCCGCCCTGGGGCTGGCGAAGCGGCGCATCGGCGCCCGGCTCAGCTCCTCGGCCACGGCAGGAGAAGGGACGCAGAATCTGCTGTGCGCCGGCCTTGCGATGGCGGTGTTCGCCGGACTGGCCGCCAACGCTCTGCTGGGCGCCTGGTGGCTGGATGGTGGGGTCGCGTTGGGTATCTCTGGCTGGGCCGTGTTCGAGGGGCGGCGAGCATGGATCGGGCGATCATGCGGCTGCGTGTCTGACATCTACGCGAGGTGACAGTTTTACATCCACGCCGTGGCGGGCCTGCCCGGCGAGCCGGGCGCTCAGTAATGTGTCGTCTCGCATGTGCCATTGCTGCGGAACCCTGGGGTAAGCCCGGCGGGGTGAGGCCGGGGGCCGCGCCGATCATGTCTGGCCGTTTCCAGAGAATGAGGTCGGTATGTGGAAAGTCCCTAAAGCCCTACGGCTGCCAGGCCTGTCAGTCCTGGTCGCCGGCGCCGCGCTGTCGCTTGGCACCCAGACCCTGACCCCCGCGGCGGTGGCCGCGCCCGCCGCGCGGCACGCCTCCGCCGCGCGGCACCCGGCCGTCATGGTGGCGCCCAACAAGACCGGCGGGCTCGACTGCAACGGGCTTAGCCCCATCCAGCACCCGGTCAAGGCCGACCTGGCCTGCGCGGACCCCAAGGGCTCGAGCATCTGGGGCGGCCGGTTCTTCGAGAACGGGCACTACATCGGGCACGATGAGCCGTCGATGCGGTTCGTCTCGTCACGGCCGGGCTCGGGCAGCAACTTCAGCATGAACGAGACCATGCCGGCCGACCCGGCCGCCATGCCCACGGTCAAGAAGCCCGGCCATGACGTCACGCACTGGTTCGAGCTGTCCGTCGCGCCGTGGATCTCCACCACCGTCTGCGACCCCAACTCCGCGCCGCTCGCGTCGTGCAAGCCGGTGTCCGACTCCAACGCGCCGCACGGCTAGTACCTGGGCGGCGGCCAGGCGTTCGTGGAGCTTCAGTTCTACCCGCCCGGCTTCGCCCCGTTCGCGGACGCAACCAGCTGCAATGACAAGAGCTGGTGCTCGGCACTGACCATCGACAGCCTGGAGTGCACCGGGGTAGGGAACGGCTCCTGCAACAACAACTGCGTCGAGCCGGTCAACTTCGGGTTCATCCAGACCAACGG
The DNA here is from genome assembly GCA_050698895.1 of Streptosporangiaceae bacterium. Taxonomy (GTDB): domain Bacteria; phylum Actinomycetota; class Actinomycetes; order Streptosporangiales; family Streptosporangiaceae; genus DASUBV01. The sequence goes on along the minus strand of JBOHCO010000745.1, from coordinate 754 downwards.
CGTGCCCACCGGCCCGCCCAGCCCGCAGAAGTCGGACCTGGCCACCGACACGCCCAACGCGCACACGCTGATGATGAACCCGGGCGACAAGGTCACGGTCCACATGTGGGACGCGAAGATCCCCGGCGGCCACGCGCTGGAAGCGCGAGAAACGGACCACACCACCGGCCAGAGCGGCTTCATGATCGCCTCGGCCAAGAACGGGTTCATGACCACCGACCCGTTCTCCTGCGACGGCACGCCGTTCAACTTCCAGCCTGCCTACTCGACCGCGCGGGCGCAGAACATCATCCCGTGGGGCATCGGGCCTTACATGATCAACACCCAGTACGAGATCGGGCACTGGGAGGCCTGCACCAAGCTCACCGGCAAGGCCACCACCACCCTCGGCAAGGTCAAGGACACCTACTTCAAGAACTGCGAAGGCCCGTACGAGGCCAAGAAGGACAGCGGCAGTCAGTTCGAGCCGGACGACGCGCCGTGCTACCCGAAGGGCGACACCCACCAAGGCCTGGCCGCGCCGGACCTGGTGACCGGGTGCGACGTGTTCTTCGACGCCATCGGCGACCTGGACTACGACGGCCAGCCGTACTGGCCGGACTGGCCCAGCTCGGTCAAGGCCGGCCTGGTCCCGTCGCCGTTCCTGCAGCAGCAGCCGAGCACCAACGGGCATCCGTACTCGCAGCTCCAGTTCATGACCGACTCCAGCGCCACGCAGTTCAACACCAACTGCAACCTGGTCACGGGCCAGGGC
>JBOHCO010000744.1:0-5875 GCA_050698895.1 Streptosporangiaceae bacterium | reverse complement strand
ACCGGGTAGGCCACGCCGAGGGCGACCAGGTAGAAGCTCAGCACCCGGCCGCGGTAGGCGGACGGGGCGTGGAACTGGACCACGGCGGACAGGCCGGACAGGACCGAGATGTAGATGGCGCCGACCGCGAACAGGGCCACCGCGCCCCACCACAGGTCCTGCGCGCTGCCGTAGAGGATCAGCGCGGCGGGCAGCACGAGCAGGCTGCCGGCCAGCAGGCGGCCGCTGCCCAGGCGGGCGGCCAGGCCGGCCAGGCACACCGCGCCGGCCACCGCGCCGATGCCCTGGGCCGTGGTCAGCACGCCGGTGGCCGAGGCCACGTCGCGGGCTCCGCCGCCGGACAGCCGCTCGGCCATGGCCGGGACCAGGGCGATGAAGGGGGAGGCGATGAGGGCGACCACGGCGATGGTGATCACGGCGGACCAGCAGGACGGCTCGGTGCGGGCCACGGTGAAGCCCTGGCGCAGCGAGGCCAGCAGGCTGTCATGGCCGCGCCCGGCGGGCGGGGCCAGCCGGATGAACATCAGCGCGGCCACGACCGCGAGGAACGACACGGCGTTGGCATCGAAGGCCAGCGGGTAGCCGAACGCCGCGATGGTCGCCCCGGCCAGCGCGGGCCCGGCGATCCGGCCCAGGTTGAACTGGGCCGAGTTGAGCGCGATGGCGGGCAGGAACTCCTCGGCCGGGACCAGGTCGGGCAGGATGGCCTGCTGGAACGGGCCGATCACGGCCGAGGCGGAACCCTGGACCGCGACCAGGCCGACGAGCACGATCGGGCTGCCGCGGCCGCTGCTGACCTCGATGGCCAGCACCACGGCGACGGCGGCCGCGGCCAGGTTGCCGCCGACCAGCACGGGACGGCGGGCGATCCGGTCGGCCAGCGCCCCGCCGACCGGGGCCAGCAGGCCGATCGGCAGGAACGCGGCCGCGGCGACCAGCACGGCCCAGGTGGCCTGGCCGGTCCGGGAGATCAGCAGGGCGCCCACCGCGACGGCCTGCATCCAGGAGCCGATGTTGGACACCAGCCCGGCCGTCCACAGCAGCGCGTAGCTGCGGTGCCGCAGCGGCCGGACCGAGCCCAGCAGCCGGCTCGCCTGCCCGGGGCCCCGGCTGTTCGGGCCTGAGGCGGAACCGCCTGAACCGCCTGAACCGCCGGGCGGGCAGGCCGCCTCGGGGGAGCACTCGCTCGTGCTCACCAGGCGGCTAGAGCGCGTCGCTGACCGGCAGGTCGAGCCGGTACTTGGCGATGGCCTGGCCGACGACCTCGTGCTTGACCTCGCCGAGCTTGGCCAGCTGGCCGAGCACGGCGACGGTAATGGACTCGGCGTCCACGTGGAAGAACCGCCGGGCGGCGGGCCGGGTGTCGGAGAAGCCCCAGCCGTCGGTGCCCAGCGACGTGTACGGCGCGGGCACCCAGCGGGCGATCTGGTCGGGGACCGCGCGAATCCAGTCGCTGACCGCCACGACCGGGCCGGCGTGGCCCTCCAGCGCCCGGGTCACGTAGGGCACCCGCGGCTCGGCGTCGGGCTGGAGCATGTTCTGCTCCTCGCAGGCCATCGCGTCGCGGCGCAGCTCGGTCCACGACGTGGCCGACCACGCCTCGGCGCTGACGCCCCAGTCCTCGGCCAGCAGCCGCTGGGCCTCCAGCGCCCACCGCATGGCCACCCCGGAGGCGAGGATCTGCGCCCTGGGCCGCTCATTGTTACCGGAATTCATGCCGTAGGAGCCGGCCTCGGACGGGATCTGCGGGGCGTCGGCATACCGGTAGAGGCCACGCAGGATGCCCTGCTCGAGCGCCTCCCGGCCGCCGGGGAAGTCGGCGGGCTCGGCGGGCTGGACGTAGGGCTCGTTGTAGACGGTGAGGTAGTAGAAGACGTCCTCGCCGTGCGGGTGCTCGGCCGAGGTCCCGTACATCCGCCGCAGCGCGTCCTTCACGATGTAGCTGAGCTCGTAGGCCCAGGCCGCGTCGTAGGCCACGCAGGCCGGGCTGACCGAGGCCAGCAGCACCGAGTGACCGTCGTTGTGCTGGAGCCCCTCGCCGGTCAGCGTGGTCCGGCCGGCCGTCGCGCCGAGCAGGAAGCCGCGGCCGAGCTGGTCGCCCAGCGCCCACATCTGGTCGCCGGTCCGCTGGAACCCGAACATCGAGTAGAAGATGTACACGGGGATCATGTGCGTGCCGTGCGTCGCGTAGGCCGAGCCGGCCGCGATCATCGAGCCCATGGCCCCGGCCTCGCTGATGCCCTCGTGCAGGATCTGGCCCTTGACCGCCTCCTTGTAGGACAGCAGCAGCGAGCGGTCGACCGCCTCGTAGGTCTGGCCGTGCGGGTCGTAGATCTTGGCCGTCGGGAACAGCGAGTCCATGCCGAACGTGCGCGCCTCGTCCGGGATGATCGGGGCGAACCGCTCCCCGATGCCCGGCAGCCGCATCAGGTCCTTGAGCAGCCGGACGAACGCCATGGTGGTGGCGACGGCCTGCTTGCCCGAGCCCTTGCGCAGCTCCTCGTAGGCCTTGTCGTCGGGCAGGTCGAGCGGCTTGGCCCGTACTACCCGGCGCGGCAGGTACCCGCCCAGGGCCGCGCGGCGCTCCTTCATGTACTGGATCTCGTCGGACTGCTCGCCGGGGTGGTAGTACGGCGGCAGGTCGGCCTCCAGGGCGGAGTCCGGGATGTCCAGGTAGAGCCGGTCGCGGAACTCCTTGAGCTCGGCCACGGTGAGCTTCTTCATCTGGTGGGTGGCGTTGCGGGCCTCGAAGTCGGTGCCCAGCGTCCAGCCCTTGATGGTGTGGGCCAGGATAACGGTCGGCTGGCCGGTGTGCTCGGTCGCGGCCTTGAACGCGGCGTAGACCTTGCGGTAGTCGTGGCCGCCGCGGGACAGGTTGCGGATCTCGTCGTCGGACAGGTGCTCGACCATGGCCCGCAGCCGCGGGTCGCTGCCGAAGAAGTTCTCCCTGGTGTAGGCGCCGGACTCGACGGAGTAGGTCTGGAACTGGCCGTCGGGGGTGGAGTTCATCTTGTTGACCAGGACGCCGTCGGTGTCCTTGGCCAGCAGCGGGTCCCAGTCCCGGCCCCAGACGACCTTGATCACGTTCCAGCCGGCGCCGCGGAAGGTGGCCTCCAGCTCCTGGATGATCTTGCCGTTGCCGCGAACCGGGCCGTCGAGGCGCTGCAGGTTCGCATTGATAACAAATGTCAGGTTGTCGAGTTCTTCCCTGGCGGCCAGGCTGATCGCGCCGCGGGACTCGGGCTCGTCCATCTCGCCGTCGCCGAGGAACGCCCAGACGTGCGAGCGGCTGGTGTCCTTGAGCTCCCTGGCCAGCAGGTAGCGGTTGAACCGGGCCTGGTAGACGGCGTCGATGGCGCCCAGGCCCATGGATACGGTCGGGAACTCCCAGAAGTCCGGCATGAGCCGCGGGTGGGGGTAGGAAGGCAGGCCGCCGCCGGGGTGCGACAGCTCCTGGCGGAAGCCGTTGAGCTGCTGCTCGGTGAGCCGGCCCTCCAGGAAAGCGCGGGCATAGATGCCGGGGGCCGCGTGGCCCTGGATGAACACCTGGTCGCCGGACTCGCCGTGGTCCTTGCCGCGGAAGAAGTGGTTGAAGCCCACCTCGTACAGGCTGGCCGCCGACGCGTAGGTGGCGATGTGGCCGCCCACGCCCATCCCCGGCCGGTTGGCCCGCGAGACCATGACCGCGGCGTTCCACCGGATGTAGGCCCGGATCCGGCGCTCGACGTACTCGTCGCCGGGGAACCACGGCTCGCGCTCGGGCGGGATGGTGTTGATGTAGTCCGTGCTGCGCAAGCCGGGCACGCCCACCTGCTGCGCCCGGGCCCGCTCCAGCAGCCGGAGCATCACGTACCGGGCCCGCCCGCGGCCGCGGGTCCTGACGACATTGTCGAACGACTCGATCCACTCCCTGGTCTCATCCGGGTCGATGTCGGGGAGCTGGGTGGGCAGGCCGTCGCTGATGATGGAGAAGCGCTGGCGTCCGGAGGCCACGGGGTGTTCCTCGCCTTCCGCGGCGCGTGGGAACCCCCCGCGCGGCCACGTTTGTGGTGATCCTGGCGGCAGTGGCGCTGCCGCGAGTTCGGGCTGTACTTCCAATCCTCGTACGCGCCGCCCCGGGACGCATCTCTACCGGTCGGTAACCGCGCGGTGCCGGCCCCCGGGGGAACGGCCCCGGACCGCCCGCGCGGCGGCTCGCCGGCTCGATCGCGCTTGATCGGGCACAGCTGGGTACACCAGGGAGGGTATGCGGAGAGTGAGGCAGGGTGTGACCGGGCAGGAGCGGGTCAAATACTGGACAAGACCGGATAAAGGCTAGCAGGCCGGCATAGACGTCCGGCGGCGCGGGCGGGCCAGTGCCGCCGCTGTGCCAGCGGTTTTCGTTCCGTGAACCAATTGTGACTTGCGCACTGCGCCGACCCAGTGTGAACTGTCCGATCAAGAGGAACGGCCGCCATGTGCGCCGTGCTGCGGCGCGGGGGGCGCGCCACCGCTGGCTGTAACTGGCCGGCGGATACGAGAAAGGGTGCGGAGGACTTCAGTGAGCGCGACCGCGGGCCAGGCGCAGGATCAGCGTGACCTGGCCGAGCGGCTCGGCATCAAGCCGGGTCACGTGGTGCAGGAGATCGGCTACGACGACGATTGTGACGAGCAGCTCCGCGACTGCGTGGAGGGGCTCGAGAACGTCGAGTTTGTCGACGAGGACTACGACGACGTCGTGGACGGTGTGCTGCTCTGGTGGCGGGATGGGGACGGTGATCTGGTCGACGCTCTTGTCGACGCCAAGACTCCCCTCGCCGACGGGGGTTACGTGGTGCTGCTGACGCCGAAGACCGGCCGCAGCGGCTACGTTGAGCCCAGCGAGATCGGGGAGGCCGCGCCGACGGCCGGGCTTTCGCAGACCTCTACGATTAGTGCGGGCCGCAACTGGTCAGGCACCAGGCTGGTCGCGCCGAAGGCGCGGCGCTGACGCGGCGGCCCCTGGCAGGGTTAACCCCGCAGGTCAGGAGGATGACGCATGGCCGCAGAGGTCGGCAACGCAGAGGTTGGCAACGCAGAGGTCGGCAGCGAGGCCCCGGACTTCGAGCTCAAGGACCAGCACGGCACGCCAGTGCGGCTGTCGAGTTTCCGCGGCAAGAAGAATGTCGTCATCGTTTTCTACCCGTTCGCCTTCAGCGGCGTGTGCTCGGGCGAGATGTGCGCCATCCGCGATGGGTTCCCCGAGGTGTCCGGTGACGACGTCGAGTTGCTGGCCGTGTCGGTCGACACCGGCTTCTCGCTGCGTACCTGGGCCGACCAGCAGCATTTCGGCTTCGAGATGTTGTCCGACTTCTGGCCGCACGGCGCGGTCGCGAAGTCATATGGTGTGTTCGATGAGAAGCTAGGCGCCGCCACGCGCGGCACCTTCATCATCGACAAGAATGGCGTCGTGCGGTGGAAGGTGATTAACCCGATCCCGCAGGCGCGCGACATTGCCGACTACCAGAAAGCACTGGCCGAGCTGCGCTAGCTCGGCTACTGCTCGTCCTGGCCAGACGGCGGGAAGCGGAACAGGCTCCATGCCCTGCTATCGCTGCGGTACCCGGCAGGTAGACCCGGACCGAGGCGAGAGTCCCTGGAAGCGCGGCGTCCGGGGTGACCGCCAGGTGCTCATCTGCCCTGACTGCCAGTCGACCTTCGACTGGACCTCTGACCTGGACAAGTGCGAGGTCTGCTCCAGCGAGCGCCTGGTCCGGCGGCTCGGCGAGGTCGAGTGCCGTAACTGCGGCTCGGTCCGCCAGCCGGCCAGCTCGGCCCTCCCCGGTCACCTGGCCCGCCCCGGCGGTGGCGCGGTTGATCCCGGCCCGCGGGACGGCGCGGTCGCGGGCGCCGGCCC
>JBOHCO010000743.1:0-4523 GCA_050698895.1 Streptosporangiaceae bacterium | reverse complement strand
CGCGGGCCTTGACCGGCTGGCCGTAGGACGGCTGGCCGGGCTGGGTGACCGGGCCGGGCTGGGTGACCGGGCCGGGCTGGGTGACCGGGCCGGGCTGTGCGGCTGTACCGGGCGGGCCGACCGGCATGATGGTGCCGGGCGTCTCGATGGTGGTCAGCCGGTGCCAGGCGCCGTACCAGCCTTCGGGCGTCTCGTGCCACCACTCGAACGGCTGCGACTGCGGCGCCCCGGTCAGCCAGATGCCGTAGAAGCCGGGCCCGCGGCCGAGTTCGTACCGCGCTCCCCGGTACAGGACAGTCACGTTGTCAGGCAAGGCTGCGACCCTTTCTGTGCTCGTCTTCCCGATGGCAGCCTAGGCAGCCCGTCTGCAGGCCGGCTGGACACTCCCTGAAGCCTTCCTGATCGGCCCGGGGTCAGCTCAGGGTCCGCTGACCGTCAGCCGGGCGATAGCCCGGTCCGCGGCCGAGCGGACCCGCGGGACCTGGTCGGCGCGCAGCCCGGTGACGGCCTCCAGCGCGTCGTCCACCCGGTGCCTGGCGATGACCTTGGCCGCCATCTCCCGGACCCGCCACGCGTCGTCGGCGGTGGCGTGCACGATGGCCGGGGTGGCCCGGTCCTCCCAGACGTACAGCAGCCCGCGGGCGCCCCACACCCGCGGCCAGTAGCCGTGCTTGCCGCCTTCCCGGCCGCTCAGCACGTAGGGGGCCGACTCACCGCCGAGCGCCAGCACCAGCGCGTCGTCGACCTCGCGGGCCTCCAGCAGGTCGATGCACCCGGAGACCACGCCCGCCGACCCGCGCCGCTGGCACTCGGCCGCGATGGTCTGGCTCGGCGTCAGCCTGCTGCTTGTCATGGCACCAGGCTAGCCCGTGAGCAGGCCGCGCAGCAGCGGCACGAAGTGACCGAGCGGGGGGTGGCCGGCGGCGGGATCCTTGGCCGTGTCGTCCCAGCGGCGGACCCGGCAGGCGGCGGCCGCGTGCGGGCGGGCCTCGAACGCGGCCAGCCCCGCGCCTGCCATCGGGCCGCCCTGGACACCGAGGGTGTAGACCGACGCCGGGGACAGCTGGTCCAGGTAACCGGGCTCGGTGGCGCACAGGTAGCGCTTGGCGTCCACATGCAGCCGGACCGGCTCGGTGACCTCCGGGCCGAACCACTGGGCCAGCCAGTCCGCGCCCTGCTCGCTGTGCCGGTTGTCGGTGCCGCGCATCAGGTCCCGGCCGGTGACGGTGCCGGTGAAGTGGCCGACGTCATGCAGCAGGGCGGCGGCGACCAGCGCGCCGGGGGCGCCGTCCCGCTCGGCCAGGGCGGCCGCCTGGAGCATGTGCGCGGCCTGGGTGACCGGCTCGCCCAGATAGTCTTCCGCGCCCTCGCTGCCGAACAGCTCGCCGGGCGGCTGACCACCTCGGTGGCGGACGGCGACTCGCTGCGCTACTACCCGGCCTACGAGCTGCCCGGCCGGGACCGGCTGCCGCCCCAGGCCCCGGCCGCCGCGGCGGCCCGGGCCCAGCTGCTGCTGGTGCAGCGGCTGGACGACGGCCTGACCATCGGGGACACCCACGAATATGACGAGCCATTCGCGTTCGACGTCGATGAGGCGGCCTACGATCACCTGCGCGGCCGGGCCGAGCGGCTGCTCGGCACCGCGCTGCCGCCCACCCAGCGCCGGTGGGCCGGGGTTTACAGTCAGGTGACCACCGGCGAGCTGTATCACCGGTCCCGGGTCGCGCCGGGCGTGGTGCTGGTGACCGGGCCGGGCGGCCGGGGCATGACCTGCTCGCCCGCCATCGCGCAGGACAGCTTCGAGCTCGGGGAGCAGGACTGATGAGCAGGATCACGACCGCCTGCCTGGACATGGCCGGGACCACGGTCGCCGACGAGGGCAGCGTGATGGCCGCGTTCACCGCGGCCATGGAGGAGTTCGGGCTGGTCCCCGGCGCGCCCGGTTACGACGAGGCGATGACCGTGGTGCACGCCACCATGGGCCAGTCCAAGATCGAGGTCTTCCGCCGCATCCTGGGCGGCGAGGAGCAGGCCCAGCGGGCCAACCAGGCGTTCGAGGCGTCCTACGCCGACGCCGTCGAGGCCGGCCAGGTCACGCCGCTGCCGGGCGCGGCCGAGACCATCTCCGCGCTGCGCGCGGCCGGTATCCGGGTCTGCCTGGCCACCGGCTTCGCGCCGCCGACCAGGGACGCGCTGCTCGACGCGCTGGGCTGGTGGCCGCTCATCGACCTGGCCCTGTCCCCGGCCGACGCGGGCCGCGGCCGCCCCTGGCCCGACCTGCCGCTGACCGCGCTCATCCGGCTGAGCGGCGGCGCGGTCAGCGAGCTGGCCGTGGTCGGCGACACCGCCAGCGACGTGGAGTCGGGCCTGCGCGCGGGCGCGGGCCTGGTCGCTGGCGTGCTGACCGGCTCGGCCAGCCGAGCGGACCTGGAGCAGGCGGGCGCGCCGCATGTCCTGGGCTCAGTCGCGGACCTGCTGCCGCTGCTGGCCGGCTAGCTCAGACCGGCTAGCTCAGCCCCCGGCTAGCTCAGACCGTCCGGCCAGCGCCGGGCGGCCAGGTCCTGGGCCGTCGAGAGCTGCTGCTGGGTGGGCTGCAGCGGGACCGCCACGGGCACTGCGGGCACTGCGGGCACCGCGGGCAGGTCGCGGAGCGCGGCCCGGTCCACCGTGCCGTTCCTGATCATGGTGGCCAGCTCGACCGGGCGCGCGCCGCCGGCCAGGAACAGGTTCTGGCCCTGGGGCGAGTAGAGGAACTCCTCCCACAGCCGGGCCGCGGCCGGGTGCGGGGCCCGCCTGCTGATGGCCTGGTAGTAGAAGTTCTCGAACCGGGCGTCCGGCGGGATCACGATCCGCAGCCGCGGCACCGCCGGCCGGATCTGGGCGGCGAGCAGGAAGTCCCACCAGACCAGGATCGGGGTGCGGCCGCTGGCCACGGTGGCCGGGCTGCCCGCCACCGGGACCAGGTTGCCGTGCCGGCGCAGCTTGCGGAAGAACTTCAGGCCGGGCTTGATGTCGTTCAGCGAGCCGCCGTTGGCCAGCGCGGCCGCCCACACGGCGTCCAGCGCCCCGGTGGCCGTCGGCGCGCCGGGATTGCCGGTGATGGCCACCTGGTGCCGGTAGGCCGGGCTGAGCAGGCTGCGGAAGGACCGGGGCGCGCGCTGCACACGGGCCGGGTCGTAGCCGATCGCCACGTAGCCGCCGTAGTCCGCGTACCAGTCCGCGCTGGCCGCCTTCAGGGTGTTCGGGATGGCGCTCCAGCTTCGCACCTGGTAGGGCGCCAGCAGGTGCCGCCCCTCGGCCTGAACGGCGTAGCTGGCGCTGAGGTCCAGCACGTCGGGCGCCCGCGCGCCGCGCTCCCCGCGGACCGCGCTGATCTCGCCCTGGCTGGTGCCGTCCGCTTCCTGGTCGGTGATCTTGATGCCGTACTTGGCCGTGAACGCCTTCATGATCGCGCCGTAGTTGGCCCAGTCGCTGCGCAGCCGGATGACGTTCAGGCGCCCCTCGGCCTTCGCCGCCTGGATGAGCGCGGGCATGCCGCCCCCGGCGATCGCCTCGGTCTGGTCGGCCCACGTCCCGCTGGTGGCGCCGGTACTGGCGCAGCCGCCCGCCAGGACCACGCAGCCCGCAGCCGCCGCCCAGGCGACCGCCTTCTTTGCTCCCCGCACGTGCTACCCCGCCTGTCTGTGCTTTCTTCCTGTTCGTGTTTCCTCAGATCAGATACCCCAGGACGCTGCCGTCAGCGCGGCGACGTCCGGGTCGCTGCCCGCCAGCACCACCCTGGCCGCCGCCGTCCGCCCGAACGCCCACATGGTCAGCTCCGCGGGCGACCCGGTCACCGTGACCACCGGCGCCCGCGCCTTGGCCATGATCCTGACCGGCCCGGCGGCCGCCCCGCCCGGCTGGTCGTCGCGGGCCAGCTCCACCCCGACCGGCGCCTTGCGCAGCATCAGCCGGGCCAGCCGCAGCCGCCGCCACAGCAGCTCCGACAGGCCCGGATCCAGGTCCCGCGGCGCCCAGGCCGGCTGGGCCCGGCGGATGTCCTCATGATGTACGAAGAACTCGACGGAGTTGGCCTGGGCGTCCGCGCCGGGGATGGCGAACAGCGACAGCCGGGGCGGCCCGGTCCTGATCAGCTCGATCAGGCGAGGGAAGGGGGTGCGGCCCGCCAGCTGGTCCTGGAGCCGGCGAGTCCGGGCGGCCAGCGGCCCGCCCAGCACCCCGAGCCCGGCGTCCGGGCGGCGCTCGCGCAGCACCAGGTGCGCGGCCAGGTCGGCGGTGCGCCAGCCCGCGCAGAGCGTGGGCTGGTTCGGGCCGAGTTCCTCCAGCAGCGTGCACATGGCCAGTCGCTCATCGCGGGCATAAGTCACCCGCATGATCGTAGATTATCCGGGCGTAGCGCGGGCGCCGAGCGCGGCTCATGGCGGTGGCGGATCACGGGCGGCCGGGCGATAGCGTTACCTCATGACCAGCGAGGGGCGTGCGAGCGGCCGACGGCCGGGCGCGAGACCGGGCGCAGCGTCGGC
>JBOHCO010000742.1:0-10830 GCA_050698895.1 Streptosporangiaceae bacterium | reverse complement strand
CTGGCCGCCTACCGCATCGTGCAGGAGTCGCTGACCAACGTCGTGCGCCACGCCCGCGGCGCGGCCGCGACCGTGACCGCGCGCCAGGACGGCGACGAGCTGACAATCGAGATAATTAACGACGGCGCCCGCGGCGCCATCGCGTTCGGCGACGGCTCGGGCGCCGGGCTGACCGGGATGCGCGAGCGCGCTTCGACGCTGGGCGGCACCCTGGAGGCCGGCCCGCGGGCCGAAGGCGGCTTCGCTGTCCGCGCCCGCCTCCCGCTGTCGCTGGCGGGCCCGCCGTGATCCGGGTGCTGCTCGCCGACGACCAGGCGCTGGTCCGGGCCGGGTTCCGGGTGCTGGCCGGCCAGGCGCCCGACATCGAGGTCGTCGGCGAGGCCGCCAACGGGGCCGAGGCGGTCGAGCTGGCCCGCTCGCTGCGAGCCGAGGTGGTGCTGATGGACATCAAGATGCCCGGCACCGACGGCCTGGCCGCCACCCGGCTGATCGCCGCCGACCCCGGCCTGAGCGGCGTCCGGGTGATCATCCTGACCACCTACGAGGAGGACGAGTACATCTTCGCCGCCATCCAGGCCGGGGCCAGCGGGTTCCTGGTCAAGGACACCGAGCCCGAGGACCTGGTCAACGCCATCCGGGTGGTCGCCCGCGGTGACGCGCTGCTGTCGCCCGGCGTCACCCGCCGGCTCATCGCCGGCCTGGCCGGGCGCGGTCCGGCCCAGCCGGTGGACGCCTCCGCCCTGGCCCCGCTCACCGAGCGGGAGCGCGAGGTGCTGGCCCTGGTCGCGGGCGGGATGAGCAACGAGCAGATCGGCGCGGCCCTGTACATCAGCCCGCTCACGGCCAAGACGCACGTCAACCGGACCATGGCCAAGCTCGGCGCCAGGGACCGCGCCCAGCTGGTCATCGCCGCCTACGAGACCGGCCTGGTCCGCCCCGGCCTGTCCTGACCGATCCGGACCTCGCCGCCGATCCGGACCTCGCCGCCGATCCAGACCTGATCGACCGCCACGTCCGGCAGCGCGTCGACCGGGGCCCGCCACGGGTCGGTCCCCAGCACCACCAGGTCGGCCAGCTTGCCAGGGGCGAGCACGCCTCGGTCGTCGAGATGGCAGGCCCAGGCCGCGTCCGCGGTGAACATGCGCAGCGCCGCGTCCAGGTCGATGCGCTCGTCCGGCGCGAGTACCTGGCCGAGCCTGGTGCGCCTGGTCAGGGCGCACCAGATGCTGTGGAACGGGTTCGCGGCCTCGGGCTGGGATCCGGTGCTGTCGCTGTTGCCCGGCACCCGGAACCCGCGCTCGTGCAGTGACCGCAGCGGCGGCTGGCTGGCCTCCGGCTGCGCGTCTCCGTAGCTGTAGATGAACTGCGGCGTAGCCACCGGCACGACGCCCAGCGCGGCCATGCGATCCAGCCGCGGCCCGTCGACGGGGAGGTCTCCCCCGTGCTCGAGCCGGTGCCGGTGATCGGCACGCGGGTACCGCTCCAGCGCGCGCTCCAGCGCGAGCAGCCCCATGTCGACCGCCTCCGCCGACTGGACGTGCATCATCAGCTGCAGCCCGGCCCGGTGCGCGGCCTCCACCTCGGCGTCGAGGTCGCCCTGGTCCCACTTGAGGTCGACCAGCGTCTCGTGCGCCAGGTCGTGACCGGCGCCGTCGATGAACAGCTTGACGCCGGCCAGCCGCAGCCAGCGGTCGCCGAACCCGGTCTGCAGCCCGGTCGCGGCCAGGTCGGCCGATCTCAGCTGCCGCGGGCTGTGGAAGTGCAGGTCGATCCTGGCCGGGAGCCGGCCCTCGCGGTGCAGCTTCTGGTACGCCCGCACGCCCTCAGCCGAGTGCACGATGTCGTTGACGGTGGTGACGCCGCGGGCGGTGAACATCCCGGAGCCCAGCCCGGCCATCGCCTCCGCGACCGCGTCGATGCCGAATTCCGGCTGGGGCAGCTCGCTCCACAGCTCGGTGCCGCGCCCGGTGTCCAGGTCGAGCAGCGCGCCCATCGCCGGAACCGCACCGTCCAGGTAGCCGGCCGCGCGCAGCCCGGCCGTGTTGAGCGTCGTGACGTGCATCCCCGAGTAGACGACGACCGGGCGGCCGGGCACCGCCTCGTCGAGGTCCTGACGGGTGATCGGACGCTGCTCGGCGACGAACTGATGCAGGCCGAAGTTGGCCCTCCCGACGATCCATCCCGTGCCGGGCGTGGCGGCGGCGTGGTCCCGCAGGGTCTGGCCGATCTCCCGCAGCGACGAGTGCGGCGGCGCGTGCAGCGGCACCGCGTACGACAGGTGCGTCGTGGTCAGCTCGAAATGGCAGTGCGCGTCGACGAATCCGGGGATGACGACCCGTCCGTCCAGATCGACCACTCGCGCGCCGGGACTGGCGGCCAGCAGTTCCCCGGCGTCTCCGGTGCCGGTGATGACATCTCCGGCGATCGCCACCGCCGAGGCCCGCGGCCTGGCCGGGTCCATCGTGTGAACGTCGGCGTTGACGATGACCAGGCTCTCGGGCACGGTCACGCCTCCTCCAGCACCGTCAGCCGCAGCGACGCCGGAGCGTCGCGCGTGCTGATCAGCCGCTGCGTGCTCGGCGCGGTCTTGACCGCCAGCCACGGGTTCTCGCCGGTGCCCGGATGACGCATGTACTCGGGGAAGTCACTGGAGGCGATGTTGAGCCGGAACCGGTGGCCGGGCCGGAGCCGGTAGCCGGTGTGCCCCAGCTCGATGCGCACCGGCGAGTTCCCTGACACCTCGCCCAGCTCCACCTGGCCGCGGACGATCATCCGGGCCGCGCCGTCCGGCGCCTCGTCGAGAAGCTTGGCGAACAGGTACGTCGACGGCGCCGTGGAGCTGACCGTGACCAGCAGGTCGACCGGGCCGGCCAGGTCGACCGGCGTGGCCGCCGGGTCGGTGACGAAGCTGAGCACGTCGGGCCGGCGAGCGGTCGCCGACTCGTCGGGGAACTCGTGGAGGAACGCGAACGAGTTCGGCACGCTGGACGCGATCAGGTCCTCGGGGTCGTACTCCCACTCCCCGGCCTGCGCCCCGGCAGGCGGATCCGCCGACAGCCGTCCGTCGGCAGTCGCGGCGCCAGCCACGCCGGCCAGGTAAAGATGGCGCGCCTGCGCGCCGGGCGGCGGCCAGGACGAGGCCTGGCGGTAACCCTCGTGGCCCAGGTGCCAGGACACCCTCGGCAGCGTGCTGGCCGCCCTGATGCCCTTGAGGAACACGTCGAAGAAGTGCAGCGCCGGCTCGGTGTACAGGACCAGCATCCGGTCCAGCGCCTCGTCATTGACGCCGTGGTCATTCGGCTCGGCGATCGGGGCGTGGCTGAGGTGATAATTCTCGTGGTCGACCGAGTCGGCCGTCAGGTACTGCGCCGCGGCCCAGCCAGGGCACTGCGATAGCGCCACGTAGTCGCGCATCGCGACGATGGACAGGTTGTCGAACCAGCCGACGGCATGCAGCACGGGCACCGGCCGGGCGTCGAACGGGTGGCCGTCGGGATAGATCGGCAGCGGCACGAAGTGCGGCACCGACACGTCGTAGGCGGCCGATCGCACCCCCAGCGCCCGGAACAGGTCCTCGAAGACCTCGGTGAGCGGCCGCAGGTTCCAGTTCAGATCGCGCGCGTAGACGTGGCGGTCGGCCCAGTAGTGCGAGACGTAGTCGGCGTGCACGAGCCACGGCACGTCCTGCACCGAGTCCTCGGCGTGCCGCTTGCCGAGCAGATCGGTGCTGGTGACCCTGGGCACGATCGCCCGCAGCGCCGGGTGTCCGCTGCTGACCGCCGCCCACTGGGTGAAGCCGTAGTACGAGTCGCCGAACATGCCGACCACGCCGCTGGACCACGGCTGGGCGATGATCCAGTCGATGGTGTCGTAGCCGTCATTCGCCTCGCCGACGAACCCGATCGTCTCGCCCTCGGAGCGGAACTTGCCCCGGACGTCCTGGACGACCATGGCATAGCCGCGGCGGGTGAAGATCTCGGCGATCCAGCGGAAGAACACGTACCTGCTGTTCTTGTCGTACGGGAGCCGGACCAGCACGGCCTCCGCGGGAGCGCCGTCCTCGGGGAGGTACACGTCCGTGGCGAGCCGGATCCCGTCCCGCATCCGTACCATGTGCTGAGTCGCCGAGTCGGGCACCGGCTCCGCCGTGACGCGCTCGAGATCCTCCGGCATGACTGGCTCCTCCCGGGGCGGTCGCTTCCTGGAGCGGTCGCTTCGCCCGAAGCGTGACAGCGGCCTCGATAGATTGTCAAGGCTGACAAACAACGGCACTCGCGGTATCCTCGCGCCACGATTGCCGACGTGAACAGGACGGGACGACAGGTCATGGGACGGCCTAGCCTGGCAGCCGAGCGGCGCGAGCAGATTCTCGATGTCGTCACCCAGTGCATCGGGGAGTTCGGAATCGAGGCGACCACGCTGGAGCGAGTCGCCGAGGCTTCCGGCTTCAGCCGCGGGCACATCCGGCACTACCTCGGCAACCGCGACGACATGCTGACCCAGTTCCGGCACCGGCTGTCGACCCGCTACGTGCAGCGGATGCGGGACATCAGTGAGTCGACCGAGCCCGGCCAGCGCGGCACGGCCCTGGTTCGCTTCCTGTTCGGCAAGGAGTGGGGGCCGGGCCAGGACAGCGCGGCCATCAACGCGCTGCTGTGGGCGGCCGCGCGCGACGACAACGTCCGCACCAGCCTGCGGGCGACGTACATGGCCATCGAGCGCACCGTGGCCAGCGCGCTGCGGGCCGACTTCCCCGACGCCCCGGCCGCGGAATGCGCGAGCACCGCGTACGCGCTGCTGTGCCTGGCGTTCGGCCATTCGTCGCTGCTCGAGCTGTCCTATCCGGCCGCACGCCAGCGCACCGCCGCCACCGTCGCCCAGCAGATGCTCGACCGGCTCCGCGCCGGTCAGCGGCCTGCGTCCTGAACCCGCCGGACGCCGCGAACGACCTATCTGGTTCTGTTACTTAGTCGGGCTTGACTATCTACTCCAGGCCGTGCCACAGTCCTCGGATTAGCGGATGCCCTGCACCGCGCGACTGCGGTTCCCTCGCAGTTCCGCCAGCTCGACAAGGGAAGTGGCCCGATGAGCGATCCCGGATCCCCGGCCAGGCTGAGCACGTCAATGGGCCGCCGCGCCGCGCTCCCGCTGGCCGTGCTCGCGCTCGCCGCAGGCGGCGCGGCGTGCTCGAGCGGCGGCAGTCCGGCCCCGTCGAGCATCTCCTCCAGCGGTCCCGCGGCCCGGCTCGTCGCCACCAGCCCGCCCGCCAGGGGAGACCTTTCCAGCCTGACCTGGGACCTGCCGGCCGGCGAGCCGACGACGCTGGACTACGTCAAGGCCGGGGACTACAGCCCGGACATGGTGATCTCCAACCTGTGCGACTCCCTGCTGCGGCTGAAACCGGACTTCTCCCTGGGCCCGAACCTGGCTACGTCCTGGAGCTACGGCGCCGGGCACCTGTCGCTCACGTTCACGCTGCGCTCGGGCGTCACGTTCTGGGACGGCCATCCGCTGACGGCGCAGGACGTGGCCTACAGCCTGCTGCGCAACATGAATCCGAAGAACAGCCCGGTGAACGGCGCGTTCTTCGCCAACGTCAAGTCAATCGCGGCGACCGGCACCCATACCGTGGCCGTCCGGTTCAAGCGCCCGGACGAGCTGTTCATCAAGGAGATGTCCACCGTCGCGGGGGACGTCTCGGAAGAGCAGTTCACCAAGGCCAAGGGGGGCTCGTACGGCACCGCCCAGGGCGGCGTCATGTGCTCAGGGCCGTTTGAGCTGGCCAAGTGGTCGCCCGGCCAGAGCATCACGCTGACCGCCAACCCTCATTACTGGAACAAGGCCTACGAGCCTCGCGCGAAGAAGGTCACGCTCGACTTCATCACCGACACCTCGAGCCTTGTTCAGGCCCTCAAGTCCGGTGCGGTACAGGGAGCCTTCGAGGCACCGATCTCGGAGCTGCCGGCGCTGGAAGCTGACTCTTCCGGCACCGTCTACCAGGGCAAGAGCCTGGCCATCTATGAGCTCGCATCCAACCTGCCCGGTCCCGACGTCAGGATCAAGACGGCGCTGAGCATGGTGATCGACCGGACCGCGATGGCGAGCGTCGTGTTCCACGACGCGGCCTCGCCCAACTACGCGCTGATCCCTCCGCCGGCGTGGGACCCGACCGCGGCCGGCACCTACCGGGCCGCTCTCGCCGCGCTGCCCAAGGCCACCACCGTGAACAAGGCCGCGGCGAAGAAGCTCATCGCCGGCGACCCGCAGGCGTCCAAGCCGATCACGCTGGGCATCCTCGCCGGCGACCAGACCGAGATCGACACGGCGACGCTGATCCAGCAGGAGGCCGCGACGATCGGGCTGAAGATCAGCATCAGGCAGCTGCAGCCGCTCCAGTTCTCCAACGCCTTCTACGTGCCCTCGGCGCGCAAGGGCCTCGGGCTGATCCTGACCAAGGGCTACCTCGACGTGCCTGACCCGCTCGATTACCTCGGACTGGTCGTGCTGCCCACGTCGATCTTCAACTGGACGCACTTCAGCAATCCGACGGTGACCAAGGACGTGGCGCTCGCCCAGCAGACCTTCGACAACGCCAAGCGGGCGAAGCTCATCACCGCGGCCCAGGCGCTGTGGGAAGCCCCGCACATGATCGTGCCGCTGCTCAGCCTGCACGAGGTGGTGTTCATGAATAAGGCCATCACCGGCGCGCCGGTCTCCTTCGCCTACATCTACGAACCGTCGCTGGCGACGGTGGGCTCGTCCCGGTAGAGAGGTCCAGTCCGTGCGCTCGGTGGTCCGGATCTGCGGCACAGGCCTCGGCACGCTGCTCGTTGCCAGCCTGCTGATCTACGGCGCGCTGGCGCTGGCGCCGGGCGACCCGGCGACCGAGCTGGCCGGCCCCCGGGCAACGCCCGGGCTCATCGCGCAGATCCGGCACCAGTACGGGCTGGACCGGCCGTTCCCGGTCCGCTACTGGGACTGGCTGACCGGCGCGCTGCATGGCAACTTCGGCATCTCGCTCCAGTTCCACCAGAGCGTCAGCTCCCTGCTGGCGCCCCGGATACCGGTCACCCTGGAGCTGGTCGCTTACGCGTCGCTGATCATCGGTGTCCTCGGCCTCGGGCTCGGCCTGCTGCCCTCACTGCTGCCCCGGCTGAACGTGCTGGTCACGGTCACGGCCGGGCTCGGCATCGCGGTGCCGACCTTCGTCGCGGCGCTGGTTCTCGTCGAGATCTTCGCGCTCAGGCTCGGCTGGTTCCCGGCCGTCGGTACCGGCAGCGGGCTCGGCGGCCAGGTCCAGCACCTGACCTTGCCGGCGTTCGCGCTGGCGTTCTCCTGGGCCGCCTACGTCGCGCAGATCAGCCGGGCCAGCGTGCGCGAGCAGCAGGGCCGCGAGCACGTCGCCACCGCGCGCGGGCGCGGCCTGCCGTCGGTCCTGGTGTTCCGGCATCACGTGCTGCGTAACGCCGCGGTGCCGATCGTGACCGTCTCCAGCCTGACGGTGGCGGGGCTGATCGCCGGGTCGATCATCGTGGAGACGGCGTTCGGGATCGGCGGGATGGGCTCGCTGCTCGTGCAGTCGGTCTCGGCCAAGGACGACAACGTCGTGCTCGCGATCAGCCTGGTCCTCGTCGTCGCCTTCGTCCTCGCGACTACGCTGGCCGACCTCGCGCACCTGGCGCTCGATCCGCGCGTCAAGGCCCAGGTGGCCAGGTCATGAGCCTCGCTTCCGCGACCCTCGTCACGGTCGAGCCCGGCCGGAGTGCCCGCCGCCGCCTCGATCCCGCGCTGATCGTCATCGGCGCCGTGCTCGTCCTGCTCGTGCTCGCCGCGGTGCTGGCGCCGCTGATCACGCCGTACCCGCCCGATCAGGGCAACATCCTGATCGCGAACGCCCCGCCCTCCTCCGCGCACCTGCTCGGTACCGACGCCCTGGGCCGGGACATCCTGTCCCGGCTGATCTACGGCGCGCGGCTCAGCCTGCTCGGACCCGCGCTCATCATCGTGTTCGCCACGGTGGCCGGCGTCACGCTCGCGATCAGCGCGGTCTGGATCGGCGGCTGGTATGACCTGCTCGTCGGCCGGATCCTGGACCTGCTGTTCGCGATTCCGGGCCTGCTGGTCGCGATCATCGCGGTCGCGATCCTGGGCACCGGGCTGCTCGCGCCCGTGCTGGCCCTGTCACTGGCCTACACGCCGTACATCGCGCGCGTGCTGCGGTCGGTCGCGCTGCGCGAGCGGCACCTCGCCTACATCGAGTCCTGCCAGCTGGTCGGCTACTCGGGCTGGGCGGTCTGCCTGCGGCACCTGCTGCCCAACGTGGCCCCGCTGATCAGGGCGCAGGCCACGCTGGCGTTCGGGGCGGCGCTGGTCGACCTGGCCGCGATCTCCTATCTCGGACTCGGCGTTCAGCCGCCGACGCCCGAGTGGGGAATCATGGTCTCGGACGGCCAGGCCTCGCTGCTGAACGGCTACCCGCTCGAGTCGATCTCGGCAGGCGTGCTGATCGTCGTCGTCGTGGTGCTGGTGAACCTGCTCGGCGAGCGGCTCGCGGCGCGCGCGGAGGAAACCGGATGAGCTCCCTGGCGGCTCCGCAGGCCGATCGCGGGGCACTGCTGGAGATCGACCGGCTGCGCGTGCAGATCCCGGTGGGCGGCCGGCTGCGCACCGTCATCCACGAGGCCACGCTCGAGATCGCGAGGGGCGAGGCGGTCGGCCTGGTCGGCGAGTCGGGTTCGGGCAAGTCGATGACCGCTCGGGCGATCATGCGGCTGCTCCCGCCGCGATCGGTGACGTCCGGCTCGATCCGCTTCGCCGGGGAATCGGTGCTGGACATGGGCCGGGGCGCGCTGCGCAACCTGCGCGCGAGCCAGGTCGGCATGATCTACCAGGACCCGCGCGCCCACATCAACCCAGTGCGCAGCAACGGCGACTTCCTGCTCGAGGCGATGCTCGCCCAGGGAGTCAGGCCAGCGGCCGCGCGCGAGCGGGTCATCGACCTGCTGGCCCAGGTCGGCATAGGCGACGGCGGCCGGCGGCTCAGGCAGTACCCGCACCAGCTATCCGGCGGCCTGCTGCAGCGGATCATGATCGCGGCCGCGCTCGCGACCAGCCCGCGGCTGCTGCTGGCCGACGAGCCGACCACCGCCCTGGATGTCACGACCCAGTCCGAGGTCATGGCCATCCTGGCCGAGCTGCGCGCCGGCCGCGGCCTGGCGATGCTGTTCATCACCCACGACCTGGACCTCGCGGCCGCCGTCACCGACCGGATGGCCGTGATGTACGCCGGCATGATCGTGGAGATCGGTACCTCGGCCACCGTGCACGAGACCGCGCTGCACCCGTACACGGTCGGGCTGCTGCGATCCAGGCCGGAGGTCGGCGCCCGGGCCCGGATCCAGGTCATCCCCGGTCGGCCGGCGTCGGCGTTCGAGGCCGGACCGGGGTGCGTGTTCGCCGCCCGCTGCCCATACGTGACCGACCGGTGCCGGGCCGAGCGCCCTCAGCTCAGGCCGGTCGACCAGCAGCTTGTTGCGTGTCACCGGGCCGAAGAGCTGAAGGGGCGGGTCTTCTTCACCGCGGAGGCGCTCGCCCATGACTAGCCAGTGCGGCGGTACGGCCCTGGCCGGCGGTGCGGCTCGCGAGCCGGTACTGCAGGTCAGCGAGCTGCGGAAGGTCTTCAAGGTCAAGGCCGAGGGTTCACGGCGGACCGAGGATCTCGTCGCGGTCGACGACGTCTCGTTCGAGCTTCCGGCGTCGGGATCCCTCGGCATCGTCGGCGAGTCTGGCTCCGGGAAAACGACGGTGGCCAGGATCGTCGCCGGGCTCGAGCGGCCGACCAGCGGCACCGTCGCCGTCGCCGGCGCTCCGTTGCCGGCCAGGCGGCTGCGCGGCGAGGAGCGGCGGGCCAGGGGACGCCGGGTTCAGATGGTCTTCCAGGACCCGTACTCCTCCCTCGACCCGCGTCAGACGGTCGGTGCGTGCCTGGACGAGGTGCTGCGATTCCACACCTCCGCCGACCGGCCCCAGCGGCACGAGCGCGCGCTTGAGCTGCTGCACCAGGTGGGCCTCGACGAGCGGCACGAGAACCTGCGGCCCGGGTCGCTGTCCGGCGGTCAGCGGCAGCGCGTCGCCATCGCCAGGGCGCTGGCCTGCGATCCCGAGGTGCTGATCCTGGACGAGGCGGTGTCGGCGCTCGATGTCTCGGTCCAGGGACAGGTGCTCAACCTGCTCGCCGACCTGCGCGCCGAGCTCCGGGTCGCGTACCTGTTCGTGTCCCACGACCTCGCCGTCGTCCAGCAGGTCACCGACAGCACGATCGTCATGCACCGCGGCCGGGTCGTGGAGTCCGGCGCGACCGACGCGATCCTGCGCGAGCCAGCCAACGACTACACCCGCCAGCTGCTGGCTGCCATCCCCCGCCCGGGCTGGCAGCCAGCCCGCCGCACAGCCCAGCCGCAGTGATCACCACGCGGTGAACGGGCCCGGCGGGACGGTGGAGAATCGGTGAACGAGCCGGCCCGCTCTCCTGGTCGCGCCGGCCACGGCACCGTCGAAGTCGGCACCCCGAGCCTGACCGGCCGGCCCGGCCGGTGACCCGTTGCGACGGACCTTGTTAATTGCCCGGTCTTCCGCACCGCCGGACCGGTTCACGCCTGCGCCTAGATGCGAGCCGGTGCGCTGCCGTAGCTTTCGCAGTGACAGCGCCTGGGAAAGGGTTGCGCAGACGTGGACTTTGAGATCCCGGCCGATCTTGCCGCCTACCTCGGGGAACTGGACGAGTTCATCGAGCGGGAGATCCGCCCGCTGGAGCAGCAGGACGACAACCTC
>JBOHCO010000741.1:0-3166 GCA_050698895.1 Streptosporangiaceae bacterium | reverse complement strand
GTCATGATGAGGCGGGTCAGGATCAGCAGTCAGTGGATCAGTAAGAGGGGCAGCCATGATCACTCCAGAGCAACTGGGTGAGCGGTACCTCGCCGTGCATCACCGGATGTTCCGGGCCGTCAACGACGAGATGAGCCTGTGCGGCCTGTCAATGGCCCGCACGAAGGTGCTCACGCACCTGCGCGAGCAGGGCCTGACACGGCAGAGCGTGCTGGCCAACACCTTCGGGCTGTCCCCCCACTCCATCACCGACATGGTCGACGCGCTGGAGCGCGTGGGGCTGGTCGAGCGCCGGCCGGACGCCACCGACCGGCGGGCCAAGCTCGTCGCCATCACGAAGGCCGGCGAGAACTGCCTGGGCGTGGCCTACGCCACCCGCGAGCGCCTGCTTAAGCAGATCTTCGGCGCGCTGAGCGAGGAGGACCGGGCCACGTTCCTCCGCCTGCTCGACGCCATGGACGCGGCCGCCAAGCCGCTGACCAGACCGGAAGCCGGCCCCGCCCCAGTCACTGACCCAGTCACCGACCCGGCCGAACCTAGTCCCGCGGTCGCGACGGCGTGAGCGCCCCGCGCCGCGCCGCCACCCCAGCAGCAATCAGTCTTCTCACCGGAAGGTGCCGCCCGTAATGTCATCCGTATCCTCGGCCGCCGACGGCCGTCGCGCCGTCGCGCCGAACGATCACCGGTGGCTCGTCCTGGTCATCGTGGCCATCGCTCAGCTGATGGTCGTGCTCGACGCCACTGTCGTGAACATCGCGCTCCCGTCGGCGCAGCACGCCCTCCACTTCCCCAACAGTGACCGCCAGTGGGTGGTTACCGCCTACTCCCTGGCCTTCGGCAGCCTGCTGCTGCTCGGCGGCCGGATCGGCGACATGTTCAGCCGGAAGTGGATCTTCATCACCGGCCTGGCCGGGTTCGCCCTGTCCTCGGCCCTGGGCGGAGCCGCCCAGTCATTCCCCATGCTGGTCACCGCCCGCACCCTGCAGGGCGCGTTCGGCGCCATCCTGGCCCCCGCCGCCCTGGGCACGCTGGTCAGCACGTTCCGCGACCCGCGTGAGCGGGGCCGGGCGTTCGGCGTCTTCGGTTCGGTCGCGGGCGGCGGCGGTGCCGTCGGCCTGATCCTCGGCGGCGTCCTGACCCAGTACTTCTCCTGGCGCTGGACCCTGTACGTCAACCTGGTCTTCGCCGTGATCGCCATCGTCGGCGCGCTGACCTACATGCGCAGCACCCGCCCGGCCAGCCGCCCGAAGATGGACTGGGCCGGCACGGTCCTGGCCTCGGCCGGCCTGTTCCTGATCGTGTTCGGTTTCTCGCACGCTGTGCTGGCTGGCTGGACGGCCGCGCTGACCATCGGCTCGCTGGTTGCCGGGGCCGTGCTGATCGCGGCGTTCGCGTTCGCCGAGCGGCGGGTCAGCCACCCGCTGCTGCCAGTGCGCGTGATCACCGACCGGACCCGCGGCGGGGCCTACCTGTCGGTGGGCATCACCGGAATCGCCATCTTCGGCGTGTTCCTGTTCCTCACCTACTACCTCCAGCTGGTCAAGGGCTACAGCCCGGTCACCAGCGGGCTGGCCTTCCTGCCGATGATCGCCTGCATCCTGCTGGCCTCGAACAGCTCCAGCATCGTGCTGCTGCCCAAGCTCGGCCCGCGGGCGCTGATCACCACCGGCATGGTGTTCGGCGGCGCCGGCATGCTGTACCTGACCCAGCTCACCGCGACGTCCAGCTACACGGGCGGCATCCTGCCGGCCCTGCTGATCCTGGGCCTGGGCTTCGGCATGATCTTCGCGCCGGCCATCAACACCGCCACCGCGGGTGTCTCCCGCGCGGACTCGGGCGTGGCCTCGGCGCTGGTCAACACGATGCAGCAGGTCGGCGGCTCGATCGGCACCGCGGCGCTGAGCACCGTCGCGCTGACCGCGACGACCACCTACCTGGCCACGCACCACGCGACCCGGCTGGCGCCGGTCGTCGCCTCGGTCCACGGCTACACGGTGGCCTTCACGATCTCGGCCGCGCTGTTCGCGGTCGGGGCGATCGTCGCCTTCGGGCTGCTGCCATCGCGGCGGCGTCTCGAGGAGCTACGTAACAGGGCTCTGTCGCCCACCGGGCCCGCCGTACCCAGCTCGGTCCCGGCCCCGGCGACCGACACCCCGGCCGTCAGCACGGTCACGGTCGCCGCGCCCGACTCCCGCTGATCAAGAAGCCAGGCACTGACCTGGCTGAGCGAGACGCCCCGCCGGGCGGAGCCTGGCGGGGCGTCGGTTTAGGCAAACACGGCGGGCGTTGACAGCCCCGCGCCCGGTCTCGGACGATGGGCGCATCCGGTCCCGGCTTACCGACCGCCGCGTGGCTGGCTGAGGAGGGCGACCATGGCGCTGCACCGGCTCACCCGCGTCACCATCGGCGTCCCGGACGTGGCCGCGACCGCCGGGTACTACGCCGACTTCGGGCTCGACCCCGGCGCCGAGCCCGGCGGGGCCAGCTTCCGCACCGCGGACGGGGGCGAGCAACTGCGCCTGGTGCCCGCGCCGCGGCGCCGCCTGGTCGAGCTCCGCATCGGCGCGGACGACCCGGACGACCTGGCGCGGATCGCGGCCGGGCTCGCCCGGCTGGACGTCCCGGCGGAGCGCGACGCCACCACGCTGACCGCCCGCGACACCGGCACCGAGGTCACCGTCGTGGTGGAGATCGCGGCCCGGCTGGACCAGCCGGAGACTCCGCCACCGCCGTACAACTCGCCGGGCCACATCGGCCGGGCCAACGTCCGGGCCCCGGGCGTCCTGTGCGAGGACCCGGTGCGACCGCGCAATCTCGGCCATGTGGTGCTCGGGTCCACCGACCAGGAGCGCTCGCAGCGCTTCTTCACCGCGGGCCTCGGGTTCAAGGTCAGCGACACGGTGCCCGGGCTGGCCGCGTTCCTGCGCTGCTCGACCGACCACCACAACGTGCTGGTCCAGCAGGCCCCGCTGGCCTTCCTGCACCACACTTCATGGCAGGTCAACGACGTCGACGAGGTGGGCCGCGGCGCCAGCGCGATGCTGGCCAAGGACCCGGCGCGGCACGTCTGGGGCCTGGGCCGGCACCACGTCGGGTCGAACTTCTTCTGGTACCTGCGCGACCCGGCGGGCAACTTCTCCGAGTACTACTCCGACCTGGACTGCAT
>JBOHCO010000740.1:0-2115 GCA_050698895.1 Streptosporangiaceae bacterium | reverse complement strand
GCGCTGCGCGCGGCCGGGCTGCGGGTGCTGGCCGCGGACGGCGCCGCCGACCAGGTGCTCGACCCCGGAGGCGCGAACGAGTGGCTGGCCGGCCCGACCGCCTGGCTGTTCGGCAACGAGGCCTGGGGCCTGCCCGCCGACCTGCTGGCGCTGGCCGACCTGGCCGTGGCGGTGCCCATCTACGGCCGGGCCGAGAGCCTCAACCTGGCCGCGGCCGCGGCCGTCTGCCTGTACGCGTCGGCCGCCCGGCTGTATTCGCGCGGCAGCGCCTGACACGGCTGGTCAGACGGCTGGTCAGACGAGTGGTCAGACGGGCCCAGACGGCACAGTCAGGTGAATATCTGCAACCGTTTGCCGCTTAGGCGCCTCCTGGGGTGCCACAGCACCGGCCCGGCACGCTAGAGTCTGATCACGTTGCGTCATTGGTGACCCCGGTCAGGGTCACGGCGTGGTGGCCGGATGACGCGACGCTGCCAGCCCGCGGGTACCCCCGGATCCGCGGAGCGGCAACTGGGTCCTGCCGGGGGAGTGGGCCCCGGAGGCGGCGGACAGGTGAACGGGATCGTGTCGGGCCAGGCGAGTGTCCCGGCGGGTGCGCCCGCGGCGACCTCGGACACCGTCGGCGTCGTGGTCGACCCCGATGACATTCCCGACGGGCTGATCGTCGCCGACCAGGGCGGCCGGATCACCGTCTTCAACCGCGCGGCCGCCCGGCTGACCGGCATCAGCCCCGCCGAGGCCATCGGCCGGGACATCCGCCAGGTGCTGCCGCTCCAGGACGCCGAGGAACGCTGCTGGTGGACCCAGACCCAGCCCTACGGCGGCCTGACCACCCGCACCCGGCACCCCGAGCGCTCGCTGTTCCTGCCCGACGGCACTGAGCTGCTGGTCTGCGTGGGCTACGTGCGCAGCCCGCGCTGCGGCCCGCGCGAGGACTGGTACCGCGAGCCGGGCGCCGTCCGCCGCATCATGATCACGATTCGCGGCACCGAGCAGCGAACCCGCCTCGAGCGCAGCCGGGCGGACCTGGTCTCGACCGTCGCCCACGAGCTGCGCTCCCCGCTGACCAGCGTCAAGGGATTCACCGCCACGCTGCTGGCCAAGTGGCCCCGGTTCACCGACGACCAGAAGCGGGTCATGCTGGAGACGGTCAACTCGGACGCCGACCGGGTCACCCGGCTGATCACCGAGCTGCTGGACGTGTCGCGGATCGAGTCCGGGCGCATCGAGGTGCACCGCGAGCTGGTCGACATCCCGGCCCGGGTGCGCAAGGTCATCAGCGGCCGGGTCGCGGCGGGCGACCCCGAGGACCGCTTCCGCATCGAGGCGGCCGCTGACCTGCCCGAGACCTGGCTGGACGGCGACAAGGTCGACCAGATCCTGGCCAACCTGATCGAGAACGCCATCCGGCACGGTGCTGGTACGGTTACAACTGTGGTGGAGCCGGTCGTGGTGGCGGGTGCTCCTGGGGTGGCGGTGTCCGTCTGCGACCAGGGGCCTGGCATCGCGCCCGAGATGGCTTCGCGTGTCTTCCGCCGGTTCTGGCGGGCCAAGCGGCGTGGTGGCGCTGGCCTCGGGCTGTTCATCGTGAAGGGCCTGGTGGAGGCGCACGGCGGGACCATCGAGGTGGGCCAGGCCGACTGCGGCGGTGCGGCGTTCCGATTTACCATGCCCGCCGTCAAGCCTGACTTCGGCTGACTGGCGGGCCGCAGGCAGCTGTTCCCTGGCCGCCTGGCTCCTGAGCGAGAGCGGGCACGGCGGGTCACCGGACCACCGGGACCAAGGGGGCCGCCCTGACGTGGCGATGGCCGGCGCGGCGGACAGCCGTGCGGGCCCCAGATGACATTTTGCCGATCGCAGGAGAGTAGACCGCGATGTCCGCACCGAATAAGACCTACGACCCGGTGGAGGTGGCGGCGCTGGCCCCGGATGAGGTACAGCGCATGACCGGCGCGGCGCTGGCCGCGATCGGCGCCGCCTCGACCCTGGACGAGCTGAAGGCGGCCCGGCTGGCCCACGCCGGCGACCGCGCGCCCATCGCCCTGGCCAACGCCGAGATCGGCGCCCTGCCGCCCGCCGCGCGGGCCGAGGCCGGGAAGCGGGTCGGCGCGGCCC
>JBOHCO010000739.1:0-3270 GCA_050698895.1 Streptosporangiaceae bacterium | reverse complement strand
GACTTTTCAGTCACGATGACTGAAAGGTCCGGGTGATCATGAACGGGGCCGGCGCCGGGGGGGCCCGGCGGCATCCACGACCCTGGAGGCGCCGCCGGCTCGACGGCTAGTGGCTGAGGAGGTCGGTGAGGCCGACGGGGTTGAAGTAGTCGCGCATGAGCTGGATGCGGCCGTCGCGGATGCGGAAGACCTGGATGCAGGGCGACTCGAACGTCTGTCCCGTCGTGGTCAGCGTGCCCTTGGTCACGATCTCGATCACGACCAGCTCCGGATCGCTGGTCTCATACAGGCTTGTCGTCACCACGTCGTCGACCCGCAGCGGCATGGTCTGCGCGCGTTTGGAGAACTCGCGGACACGGAGGAACTGCTGGCCAGGGTGGCGGCTTCCCTGACCACGGAGCCGGTGCAGTCACTGGCGGTGCTGCGCTCGATGCTGACCTATCCGGAGGCGGCCCGGGCGGCGAGCGAGGAGTCGGCGGCCTACCGGGCCCGGCTCGCGGCGACGATCCCGGGGCCGGGCTCGGAACTGCGCGCGGCCATGGTCACGGCCACGGTGCTGGGGGTGATCGTCTCCCGGCACATGCTCAAGCTGGAGGAGCTGGCCGAGGCGACGCCGGAGCAGGTCATCGAGCTGCTTCGGCCCTGCCTGCGCCTCCTGACCCGGGCCGACGAAACCGAGACCGACGAAGCCGAGGCCGACCAGGGCGAGGCTGACGAAGGCGACCCGACGGGGCCGGCCGACGCCGGGGACTAGCCGGGACTACGGGACTAGAGGTCGCGCTGGCCGTTCGATGACGACTTGGCCGGGCCGCGGCCATCGGTCGGCCGGGACAGGCGGGCCGACGCCAGCCGCTGAGTTCCGTCCAGCAGCCAGAGGCTGACCTGATTCTTCTCGTGGCTGGCGGCCAGGTAGGGGTCGCAGCCGGGCAGCACCGGCCGGTGGTACTCCAGTTCCGCGCCGTCGGGCAGCCAGTCCAGGCCGGCCAGCACGTCCTCGACGGCGGCCCAGTGAATGGCGTTGTTAACGTGCCCGAAGGTGTCGAAGTCGCTGGCCCGCAGGGGCCATGCCCCGCCGGCCGGCGTCGCGGGCGGGCGCGGGTGCGACAGCCGCACGGAGGCGCTGCGGCCCTGGGCCGCGCCGTCGTAGAGCCGGTGGAACTCGGGCCCGAGCTGGGCCGGCCGGCCGTCGGCCCGGCCCACCGCCGCCCACACCGCCGTGGTCTGCATCAGGTCCCCGTCCGGGCCGGACACGGTGGTGGTCCGCTCGGCCCAGCGCGGCCCGGTGCCCGAGCAGAAGGTGTGCAGCCAGATCCGGCCGCCGAACCGGGGGAACTCCCGGACGGCGACGGCGACCTTGCGCACCGCCCAGTCGTAGGGCTCGTTCCAGCCGGCGTCGACCAGGTCATCCTCGGCCGCCTGCTGGAGGTAGCGGGCCAGCGCGTCGAACCGCAGGCGGCCCGAGGGGGTCACGTCCGTGCGGCGTATCCGCTTGGCCACGGTGAACACGCGGCCGACCGGCGGCCGGGCCAGGAACCTACGCATCACGCTCCGCTGACAGTTTCCAGCTGGTCATCACGGGCAGCCCGAACCCGGCCGCCCGTGATCGGACCCATTGTCTCGCACGCCGCGCCCTGGCTGACCCGGGGCCATCGACGGGTGATCAGCGGGGTGATCAGCGGGGTGATCAGCAAAGCGGTTTTCCACTAGTCTGCGGAGCGCGGGGGAACCACGCCAGAGGGAAGGTCATGACGCCGGACAACAAGGTCGACCTGTCCGCCCCCGAGGGCCGCCGCGCGGTCGGCGACCGCATCCCCGCGCCCGGCTACGACCGGGCTCGGCTCGAGATCGGCATCGTGCACGTCGGCGTCGGCGGCTTCCACCGCGCCCACCAGGCGATGTACCTCGACCGGCTGCTCAGCGACCCCGAGACCAGGGCCGAAGCGCTCGGCTGGGGCATCTGCGGCGTCGACCTGATGCCCGCCGACCGGCCCAAGAAGGCCCTGTTCAGCGCCCAGGACGGCCTGTACACCCTGGTCCTCAAGCACCCCGACGGCAGCACCGAGCCCCGGGTGATCGGCTCCATCGCCCGGTACCTGTACGCCCCGGACGAGCCCGAGCGGGTGCTGGCCGTGCTGGCCGACCCGAAGACCCGCATCGTCTCGCTCACGATCACCGAGGGTGGCTACAACTTCAACCAGGTCACCGGCGAGTTCGACACCGCCAGCCCGGCCGTCCAGGCCGACCTGAGGCCGGGTGCCACGCCGGGGACCGTGTTCGGCTTCGTGATCGAGGCGCTGCGCCGGCGCCGCGCCGCCGGGATCCCGCCGTTCACCGTCATGTCGTGCGACAACCTGCCCGGCAACGGCGACATCGCGCGCCGGATGTTCGCCGCCTTCGCCGACCTGGCCGACGCCGGGCTGGGCGCCTGGCTGCGAGCCGAGGTCGCGTTCCCCAACTGCATGGTCGACCGGATCACCCCGGTCACCACTCAGGAGGACATCGAGCAGCTGGAGCGCAACTTCGGCGTCCGCGACGGGCTGACCGTGGTCTGCGAGCCGTTCACCCAGTGGGTGCTCCAGGACGATTTCCCGCTGGGCCGCCCGCCGTGGGAGCGCTGCGGCGTGCAGCCGGTCGGCGACGTCGTGCCCTACGAGTTCATGAAGCTGCGCCTGCTGAACGCCAGCCACCAGGCCATGGCCTACGCCGGCTACCTGGCTGGCTACCGGTACGCCCACGAGGTCGCGGCCGACCCGGTCTTCGCCGAGTTCCTGCTCGGCTACATGCAGCGCGAGGGCCGCCCCACGCTGCCCGAGGTGCCCGGCGTCGACCTGGACGAGTACATCGCCACGCTGCTGGAGCGGTTCGCCAACCCGGCCATCCGCGACACGCTGGCCCGGCTGGCCGCCTGGAGCTCGGACCGGATCCCCAAGTGGCTGGTGCCGGTGATCCGCGAGAACCTGGCCCGCGGCGGCGACGTGGCGCGCTCGGCCGCGGTGGTGGCCGCCTGGGCCCGGTACGACGAGGGCGCGGATGAGTCCGGCCAGCCGATAGAGGTGGTGGACGGGCGCGCGGCCGAGCTGATGGCGGCCGCGCGCGAGCAGTCCGCCGACCCGCTGTCATTCATCCGCAACAAGGAGTTCTTCGCCGACCTGGCCCAGCAGCCGCTCTTCACCGAGGCCTACGCCAGCGCGCTGGACTCGCTGCACGCCGACGGAGCCCTGGCCACCATCACCGAGCTGAACCAGCGCCTGCGCGCGGCCGGGTAGGCCG
>JBOHCO010000738.1:0-1928 GCA_050698895.1 Streptosporangiaceae bacterium | reverse complement strand
GGCCTGGGCGGGCTGGGCCTGGGCGGCCTGGGCGGGCTGGGCCTGCACGGGCTGGGCCTGCACGGGCTGGGCCTGGGCGGGCTGGGCCTGGGACGCGGCGGGCGGATCAGCGACCGCGGTCTCGCCGCGGCCCCCCGCCGGTGACCGGCCGAGCGAGCAGGAGACGGCCGGGCCGTCCTCCGGGTGGCCGAGCCGCACCAGGCAGTTGCCCGTGATCGGGATCTGCCGGACCCGGTCCAGGCCGACGAACGTCCCGTTGGTGCTGCCCGAGTCCTCTAGCAGCCAGAAGTCGCGCTCCAGCCGCAGGACGGCATGGTGCCAGGACACGCGCGCGTCCTCCACGACGATGTCCGACTCCGGATCTCGTCCGATCCGGTAGCTGGGGCCGGCCTGGAGCATCCGGTCTGACCCCTGCGCGCGCACATATAGCGGCAGGTCGCCCGGCGAGATGGCTGGGTCGATCTTCATCCGCCAACTCTAGAGGGATTTGCGCCAGAGAAGAATTGGCGTCTGGACGTTGCTTCTCATCGGACCAGGATTCCATCTGTCGTACATCTAATCCACACGCCGCATCCGGCCGCGGCCGGTGGGCTGTGCGCGGGATGCTGCGGTCTGCGGCGTCGCTCCGGGCGTCGGCAGTGGCGGCGTCACTGCTGGTCGGACCCCGAGGCGGCCAGCGGGCCGGTCGGCCCGCTGGCCGGCATCGGGAGTAACCATCGCATATCAGGCCGCATGGTGCTGGTGTAGGAGACCCGTCTGCCGGTTACGATCACCACGCGGGGTTCTATGGTGCGGCGGGCGGGCGTGCCGCACAGAATAATTGGACGGTCGGAAGGTCAATGACCGGGCGTCCGGCAATTTGTGCAGACCGGCTGTGCAGACCGGCGAGGCCACCGGCTTGCCCAGCGGGGTCCGGGGCGGAAAGCGGGTGGAGGAGCTGTGAGCGAGGAATCGGGCGGCGGTCCTGGTGACTTCGCCGCGGGCTCGCTCGTCGCTGGCTATCAGCTAGCGGAGCAGATCGGCCGCGGCGGCATGGCCGTGGTCTACCGGGCCCACGACCCGCGGCTGGACCGCGATGTCGCCCTCAAGATCCTGGCCCCCGGACTGTCCCAGGACGAGGCCTTCCGCCAGCGCTTCATCCGGGAATCGCGGGCCGCGGCCGGCGTGGACGAGCCGCACATCATTCCGGTCTACGAGGCGGGCGAGGACCGCGGCGTGCTGTTCATCGCCATGCGCTTCGTGCGCGGCGGGGATGTCCGCTCGCTGCTGGACCGGGACGGCCCCCTGTCGCCCGGCCGGGCCACCGAGATCATCTCCCAGGTGGCCTCCGCGCTGGATGCCGCGCACGCCCGCGGACTGGTCCACCGCGACGTCAAGCCAGCCAACATGCTCCTGGAAGAGAGCCCGGACAGCGACCGGCCCGACCATGTCTACCTGGCCGATTTCGGCCTGACTAAGGCTTCCCTGGGTCAGGCCGCCGCCGGGCTGACCTCCACCGGGCAGTTCCTCGGCACCCTCGACTACGTGGCGCCCGAGCAGATCGAGGGCCGCCCGGTGGACGGGCGCACCGACCTGTACGCGCTGGGCTGCGCCGCCTTCGAGCTGCTGACCGGGGCACCCCCGTTCCGCAGCAACGAGGGCATGGCGGTGATGTACAAGCAGGTGTCCCAGGCCCCGCCGCTGCTCAGCTCGCGCCGGCCGGGGCTGGCACGCGAGGCCGACGACGTGTTCAACCGGGCGTTGGCCAAGCGACCCGAGGACCGCTACCAGAGCTGCCGGGAGTTCGCGGCGTCGCTGCGCCGGGTTTTCGGCCTGGGCGCGGAGTCGGCCCCGCGGCCCCAGCCCCCCGCCCGGCCGGCCACCCAGATCGCCGTCCCGGTCCGCCGCCCGGCCGATCGCCCCGCCGATCGCCCCGCCGATCGCCCGGC
>JBOHCO010000737.1:0-2158 GCA_050698895.1 Streptosporangiaceae bacterium | reverse complement strand
GGACGCGCTCGAGCGCGGCCTGCCCGTCACCCTCCCGAACGGCAAGGCTGATCCCTTCTTCAACGTCGCGATCGAGAACATGGGCACGCTGGCGACCCCTGACGGCACCTGCGCCTCGGACAACAGGTTCCACCGGGCCGGCATCACCTGCTGGTTCTCCGTCATCCCGACCATGCCGCCGGACCCCGCCCAGTTCGACAACAGTCACGGCGGATCCGGGTTCATGCTCGACAACCTCGACTACTACGGCCAGGGCGACAACCGGATCGCGGTATTCGACTGGACCGGGCTCAGCGCGCTCAACAGCTTCGGCTGCGTCGCCTGCGGCCTCGTCCACTTCGGCGGACAGCTGTTCTCCGGCGTCAACCCCTACTTCGGCGAGGGCGTCGGCGCCTCGCAGAAGGCCGGGCCGATCCCGCTCGGCGACGAGTGCGGCGCGGCCGGCCTGAGTACCGGCACCAACCCGCCAGCCAGCTGCCCCGAGGGCCCGATCGCGACCAACGGCGACAACTTCACCCAGGCCTCGCAGGCACAAGGCCAGCTATGGGGCGCCCTCAGCACCGAGACCGCCCAGTCGTTCGCCGGCGAGACAACTCCCGAGGCACACCAGAGCGCGGCGTTCTATGTCGTCGGCACCCGGAGCTTCGACCGGTCGGGCGTCTTCACGCTGACCAGCCAGGGCTACGTGTCACCGGCCCATGAGGACCTCGCGTTCCCGGTCATCGCCGCACCGGACCATGGCCCCGCGGCGCTGTTCTTCACGCTGACCGGCAACGGCGGCCCGACTGGCGCCGACCACGGCGGCTTCTTCCCGAGCACCGCGTTCGGGCGGCTGCCCGCCGGCGCCGACAACCTGCAAGGCTCCAAGGTCAGCGTCGTCGACCTCGGACAATCACCAGAAGACGGGTTCGGCGAGTACCAGGGCTTCCCCGGAGCCACTGGCCCGCGCTGGGGCGACTACAGCGCAGGCGTCTACGACCCGCTCAGCAACAAGATCTTCTTCTCCACCAACTACATCCAGTTCCCGAACTGCGCGCCCCCGCAGTTCACCCTGACGCTGGCCACCTGCGGTGGCACCAGGGACGCCCTGGCCAACTGGGGCACCTCAGTTAATTCCG
This sequence comes from Streptosporangiaceae bacterium, assembly GCA_050698895.1. Taxonomy (GTDB): domain Bacteria; phylum Actinomycetota; class Actinomycetes; order Streptosporangiales; family Streptosporangiaceae; genus DASUBV01. The sequence continues at coordinate 1,040 of JBOHCO010000737.1, read as the reverse complement.
TGACACCGTAATCCGAAACAGCCCGAGCGCCCCCGCCAAGCCGGCGGGGGCGCTCGGTCTATCTGCTCCAGATTGTGTTATGGGGTGACGTAGTTGACCGACGTTCCCCAGTTGGCGAATGCGTCCCTGGTTCCGCCGCAGGTCCCGACGGTCAAGGTGAATGACGCCCCGGTGCAGTTGGGGAACTGGATGTACTCGTTGGCGAAGTAGATCCGCCCGCCGGTACCCGGCAGGAAGAATCCCCAGCTGTAGTCCCCCCAGCGGGGACGGGTCGGGCCCGGGAAGCCCTGGTACTCGCTGAAGCCATCCTGCGGGGACATGCCCATGGCGGCGATGTTGACCGTGGACTTGAGCAGGCCGCCGGAGGTGCTGGTCAGCCTGCCGAAGGCGGTGCTCGGGAAGAAGCCGCCGTGGTCAGCGCTGGTTGGCCCGCCGTTGCCGGCCAGCGTGAACAGCATGATCGCCCGGCCGCCACTGGTCGGCGTCGCGGCCATGGCCGGCATGCTCAGGTCCTCGTGCCTGGGCGAGACGTAGCCCTGGCTGGTCAGGGTGAACTTGCCGGTCTTGTCGAACGAGCGGGTGCCGACCACCCAGTACACCGCGCCCATGTGGACTTCCGCGTTAGTCCCGGCGTAGGTCTGCGCGATCTGGGTGCTGGTGGCTGCCCAGAGCTGGCCCTGCGCCTGCGAGACCTGGGTCAGGTTGTCGCCGTTGGTGGCGAGCCCGCCCTCCGGACAGGAGGCCTCCGAGCTCAGCCCGGCCGCCCCGCATTCGTCGCCGAGCGGTATCGGGCCGGTCTTCTGCGGGGCGAAGATCCCGCCGGTGTTGACCGTCTCCGGATCGTAGTACCGCTTGACGCCGGAGAACAGCTGGCCACTGAAGCGGACGGAGGCGTTACAGCTGGCGCAGCCGTTGCTGTTGAGGGCCGACAGCCCGGTCCAGGCCCACGCCGCGATCCGGTTGTCACCAGAGGTCGGGAGCCCTTCGAACCCGTAGAAGTCCAGCGAGCCCAGCATGAACCCGGTGCCGCCGTGGCTGTT
>JBOHCO010000736.1:0-2954 GCA_050698895.1 Streptosporangiaceae bacterium | reverse complement strand
GCCGCCGTGGTCGAGGCCGGGGAACTCGACGCGGCGGCTGCGGGGGAGGGTCCGGGCCAGGGCGTCGAGGGCCGGCTTGAGGTAGGGCAGGCCCTTGCTGCCGCCGAGGAGGAGCACGTCGGCGGGCATCCCGGCGAGGGTGTCGACGGTTCCGGCCGTCTCGGCCAGGAGCATCCCCTCGTAGCGCAGGGTCGGAGCGAGCTGGCGCATGGTGACGGCGTCCGCGGCGGCCTTCTTGTCCTCGCGGTTCATGCCCATGCGCGTCAGCGACTCCAGCAGCCGCCGCGGCATGAGCTTGAAGACCGGCGGGGCCAGGTTGAATCCGTACATGCTGGTGATCAGCGCCGCCGCGACATTGCCCCGGGCCATCTCCTGGTCGAACCGGCTGATCCAGCCGGTCGGCCAGGCCGCGTCCATCAGCAGCGCGGGCTCGTAGACGGCGACCTTGCGGATGGCCGGCCGGGTGCGCGCGGCCTCGAGGGCGGCCAGGCCGCCGGCGCTGACCCCGAAGACCAGCTCCGCGCCGGACTCGGCCAGGACCGCGTCCAGGTCCTCGACCTCGGTGCGGATGCCGTGGCCGGGGCGGTACGGGCCGGACATGCCGCGGCCGCGCCGGTCAGGCAGGTAGACGGTGAAGTCGCCGGCCAGCGACTGCGCGAGCCGGGTGTGGCTGCGGGCGGACTCCATGCTGCCGTGCAGCAGCACGACGGCGGGGCCGTGGCCGGCCCGCAGGTAGCCGATCGGGGTGCCGTCACGGGAGGTGACGGCGCCGGTGGTCACCGGGGCGGTGGTCACCGGGGCGGTGGTCACCGGGGCGGTGATCATCGGGGTGGTCCTGGCGGTGGTCATGTCATTCTCCCTGGGGGGTCGGGGCGGTCTCGCCGTGGAAGCCGGCCCACGCGCCGGTCCAGTCGGTGGCGGGGTCGGTGATGCGCCGGATGAGCTGGCTGGTGAAGGCCGAGTCGGCGGCCAGCAGGGCGAGCCGGTACTCCTCCTCGATCAGGAAGAGCCCGGGCACCCCGGCGGCCAGGGAGGTGTCGACCAGCCCGCGGGCCTCGGACTCCTGCCCGGCCAGGCGGCCCAGCCGCGCCCGCAGCAGCTCGAGGACCTGGCTGGGCGGCAGCGCGGCGATGAGCGACAGCGCGGCCACGATGGCCGGGTACTCGTGCTGCGGCTGCCCGATCAGCTCGGTGAGCCAGTCCCGCAGTTCGGCGCGGCCGGCGTCGGTGAGGGCGTACACGGTGCGCTCGGGCCGCTGCCCGGCCCGGCTGGTCTCCTGCTCGGCGATGAACCCGGCCCTGGCCAGCTGCCCGATGACCATGTACAGCGATCCGTGGTTGAACTTGATGCTGCGGTCGTCGCCGTGCTCGCGCAGCGTGCGCCCCAGCTCATACGGGTGCATGGGCCGCTGGGCCAGGTAGGACAGCACCGCCAGGGCGAGCAGGTTGCCGACCTTGCGCTTGCCCGTCACCGGGCCTTCCTCGCGGCGTCGAAGTACTCCCGCGAGCACATCGCGGACAGCTGGGCGATCCCGCCGCTGTGGACCCGGACCTGGCCGTGGCGGGCGTGCCCGGTCAGCCGGATCCGGCGGCCGGTGCCGGCCGGGTTGTGGTGGAAGGTCTGCTTGACCTTCCCCCGGCCGGTCCAGGCCAGGTCCCACTGGTCGATGACGGTCTCCTCGGCGACCAGCAGCGTGATCGTCGCGTGGTCCAGGTCCAGGTCGACCTCGATGTCGCCGTCGGGGATCTGCGGGGTGCGCAGGTCGATCACGACCTGGCCGCGCCGCGCGCGGACCTGGAAGGCGCGGGCCGTGGTCCAGGTGCCCAGCCGCCGGGCTGAGTCGTGGTCGGCGTGGATCTGGACCGGAGTGACGGTGGCGGTGAGCTGAGTGGTGTTCACGGGGTGGTCCCTTCCGAAGTCGTTCGTACAGCACTGACTATCCATGACTGGATAGTCAATATAAACTAGTCAATGGCAACTATTATCTCAGGGATCGCTGCGCGAGCGCTGCAAGAGGGGCGTGCTGTACCGGGGCAGAGGGCATCCGGCTCTTGACGCTAGATTATAATTTTAGTATCTGTTAGCCATGGCATCCGAGGCGGACACGTCGCTGCAGGAGCTGTCGCTGTCGATCAGCCGCAGCTCGCCGGTGCCGCTGCACCACCAGTTCCGCCAGCTGCTGCAGGAGCAGATCGAGCGCGGCACGCTGCGACCCGGACAGCAGATCCCGCACGAGCGCCAGTACGCCGAGTACCTCGGCATCAGCCTGGCGCCGGTCCGCCAGGCGCTGCTCGACCTGGTCCGGCAGGGCTACCTGCTGCGCGTCCGCGGCAAGGGGACATTCGTCCGCGACGACAAGGTCGTCGAGAAGATCAGCCTGCTGGGCAGCTTCACCGAATCGCTGCGCGGCCAGGGCCTGGAGCCGGCGTTCAGCGTGACCTGCGCCGAGGTGGTGTCGCCGCCGCCGCACGTGCGGGAGGCGTTCAGCCGCCGGCCCCGGCGGCTGTTCCGGCTCGACCGGCTGGCGTCGGCGGCCGGCGGCCCGCTCGCGCTGCTCACGGCCTGGCTCGACCCGCAGCGCTTCCCGGGCCTGGCCCGGCACGACTTCACCAGGCTGCCGCTCTACGCGACCCTCGAGCACGTCTACGGCGTGCAGATGGGCCGCGCCCTCAGCACCATCGAGGTCGTCCAGGTCAGGGACGACGAGGCCGGGCTGCTTCAGCTGCCGCTGGGCGCCGCGGCCCTGCAGGTGCAGGGGACCACCTTCGACCAGCACGACCGCGCGACTGAGGTCTCGCGCGTGCTGTACCGGGCTGACCGGTTCAGTTTCTCCCTCGAGAGCCACCGCGTCGGCGGCGAGCTCAAGCACGTCATCGGCCCCCCCGCCGACGGCGTTCCAACCGCCTCAGCCCCGGCCGCGGCCGGGCCAGCGCGCAGGAAGTGATCTGGATGAC
>JBOHCO010000735.1:0-11634 GCA_050698895.1 Streptosporangiaceae bacterium | reverse complement strand
AGCGCGGCAACGTGGTGGTGTTCCGCGCGGTCTCGGGTGAGTGGATGGAGCGGCTCGAGCGATCCGTGGCGGTGGAGTTCGGCGGCGCCGGGGCGGCGACCGAGTACACGATGACGGTCGCGCAGGCGCGCGGCGCGACGGTCCTCGGCACGTTCACGCTGGCGATCAGGATCGGCGACGCGCTGACCTCCGCGGTCGGGGATCCGATCGCGGCGCTCCTGGCCGTCACCGGCGGCTATCCGCTGATGAGCGGCAAGGTGACCGACGTCGAGCGGCGGACGACGAAGGGCTTCGTGCGCGGTTCTGTCGTGATCGAGGGCATGGGCGACGACGCCGGCCGGCTGCTCCGCCTGGAGATCCAGAACGAGAACCTGGTCGCCCTGGAGCAGGGCACCGTACTGGCCTCGGTGCCCGACCTGATCACGGTCCTGGACAGTGAGACCGCGGACGCCATCCCGACCGAGCGGGTCCGCTACGGCCAGCGGGTCACGGTGATCGCCATGCCGTGCGCGCCGATCTGGCGGTCGGAGTTCGGATTGCAGATGGCCGGGCCGCGCGCGTTCGGCTACGACTTCGACTACGTCCCCGTGGAGGAGCTCGCCGGTGCCACCGCTTGACTACCGTCTCGGCATCGACGTCGGCGGAACCAACACCGACGCGGTGATACTCGACCGGTCCGACCAGGTCCTGGCCAAGGCCAAGGTGCCGACCACCCCGGACGTGACCAGCGGCATCGTGGCGGCGCTGGACGCGGTGATCTCCTCCCCGGCGGTCGACGCGGCCAGGATCACGCACGCGATGCTCGGCACCACGCACGCCACCAACGCAGTCCTCGAGCGCCGCCGGCTGCACCGCGTGGCCGTCATCCGGATCGGCGCGCCGGCCACGCTGGGCGTGCGGCCGATGTTCGAGTGGCCGGCCGACCTGACGGCCGTGGTGTCTGCGGGCGCGGTCGTGGTCTCCGGAGGCATCGAGTTCGACGGCCGGGACCTGTCGCCGTTCGACGGCGACGCGGTCGCCAGGTTCCTGTCCACGGTGGCCGGCCGCTGCGACGGCGTGGCGATCACCAGCGTGTTCGCGCCGGTATCAGCCCGGCATGAGCTGCTGGCCGCCGAGATCGTCAAGCGGGAGCTGGGCGAGGTGCACGTGTCGCTCAGCCACGAGGTCGGCTCGGTCGGCCTGCTCGAGCGGGAGAACGCCACGATTCTCAACGCCGCCCTGGTCGGCGTGGCGGGCGATGTGGCCCGAGCTCTCGACCGGGCCCTGGCCGCGCACTCCCTCGCGCCGGTCACGTTCTTCGCGCAGAACGACGGCACCCTGATGGCGCTGGACCACGCGCTGCGTCATCCGGTGCTGACGATCGGCAGCGGGCCGGCCAACAGCATCCGCGGCGCCGCCTTCCTCACCGGCCGCACCGACGCGCTGGTGGCCGACGCCGGCGGCACGTCCACCGACGTCGGGGTGCTGGTGAACGGTTTCCCGAGGGAGTCCTCGCAGGGCGTCGAGATCGGCGGCATCCGCACCAACTTCCGGATGCCGGACCTGGTCACCATCGCGCTCGGCGGCGGGACCGTGCTGTACGGCCATGATGGCAACGGGGATGGCGCAGTGCGGCTCGGGCCGGAGAGCGTCGGGTACCGGCTGCTGGATGAGGCGCTGGTCTTCGGCGGTTCGACCCCGACGCTGACCGACGCCGCGGTGGCAATCGGCCGGACCCGCCTGGGCGATCCCGCCCTGACCCGGCCGCGGCGCGGGCTGCTCGAAGCGGCCGCGCGAGCGGCCGACGTGAAGCTGGCCGAGGCGATTGACCGGGTCAAGACCGCCAAGGGCGACCTAACGCTGATCGCGGTCGGCGGCGGCAGTGTGCTGATCCCCGACGAGCTCCCCGGGGTCAGCGAGGTCCTCCGCCCGGACCACTTCGACGCGGCGAACGCGATCGGCGCCGCCATCGCCTCGGTCAGCGGGCAGGTTGACCGGATCTTTCACTTCGGGCCCGGAGGCCGGAAGGCCGCACTGGACGAGGCCAGCGCCGAGGCCAGGGACCATGCGGTCGCAGCCGGCGCCGATCCGGACACGGTTCAGGTCGTCGAGCTCGAGGAGATTCCGCTCGCCTATCTCACGTCTCCCGCGGTCCGGATCCGGGCCAAGGCGGCGGGCGCGCTGGGCGGGCTCCACGCGCCGGCCACGGCAGGTTAAATCAACGCACCGTTGCATCAGAGGTGGGACATGAGAACCAACAGGGTCTGGGCAGCGGCTTCGGCCGCTTCCGGCATCACCCTCGCGCTGCTGCTGGCGGCTTGCAGCGGCAGCAGCTACAGCTCCGGCAGCAAGCCGGCCGCGACCTCCAGCGTGTTCACCTACGACACCTACACGCAGGTGATGATTGACGGCTGGGATCCCGCGACCGAGTACTCCAACGGCATCATCGCGATGAGCAACATGTACCAGACGCTCACGCACTACAACCCGGTCACCCACCAGGTCGATCCGCTGCTGGCGACCAGCTGGACGCATTCCGCCAACGGACTGACCTGGACGTTCCAGCTCCGCCACGGCGTGTACTTCCACACCGGGCGGCTGATGACCGCGCAGGCGGCCAGGGCGGCCATCCTGCGCACCAAGAAGCTCGGCGGCGGCGCCTCCTACATCTGGGGCGCGGTGAAGACGATCGACGCTGCGGGCCAGTACACCCTGGTGTTCCACCTGTCCTACCCGTCACCGCTCGACCTGGAGGCCTCGGCCGACTACTCGGCCTACATTTACGACACCCAGGCGGCGGGCGCCGGCGGCAGCCTGACCAAGTGGCTGAACACGCCGCACGACGCGGGAACCGGCCCGTACACGCTGCAGACCTGGAACAGCGGCCAGGAGTTCGAGGTCATCCTCAAGAAGTTCCCCCGGTACTGGGATGGCTGGCACGGCGCGCACTACACCAAGGTCGTGTTCCGCGTCGTTCCCCAGGACACCACCGCGGCCCAGCTGCTGCGCTCGGGCCAGGTCAACTTCGTCGAGCAGATGAGCCCGACCCTGTGGCAGTCTCTCCGGACAGTGGCCGGGGTCAAGCTGGTCAGCTCGACGTCCTGGCAGAACCTGCTGGCTCAGCTCAACTCCAAGGTGCTCAGCCTGCCGATCCGCCAGGCCATCTCCTACGGCACCGACTACGCCGGCATCACCGCGGCCCTCGGCGGCGCGGCCACGCAGTCCAGCGGCATCGTCCCGGCGGGCCTGTTCGGCCATTTCACCAACCTGCCGAGCTACACCTACGACCCGAAGAAGGCCACGCAGCTGCTGCACTCGGCCGGATACGGGCCAGGCAAGAAGCCGCTGAAACTGACCCTGACCTACACCGCCGGCGACAACAATGAGCAGGTCGTCGCGTCGCTGCTGAAGTCCAGCCTGGCCAAGCTGAACATCAGCCTCAGCGTGCAGCCGCTGGCCTGGGCCACCCAGTGGTCGAGGGCGAAGTCCTCGTCGGCATCGGGGCGGCAGGACATCTTCATGGAGTACTGGTGGCCGGACTACGCCGACCCGTACTCGTGGTTCGTGAACCTGCTTCAGGGTGAGAAACAGCCGTACTTCAACTTGTCGTACTACTCCAGCGGGCCGCTGAACCAGCAGATCGGCCGCGTGGAGTCGCTGGTGGCCACGAACCGGCCGGCGGGCAGCGCGCTGTACCGGGACATGCAGGCCGAGATCCTGAGGCAGGCACCGATCGTGTTCTTGTACAACACCAACTACCAGTACGCGATGACCAAGAACTTCTCCGGATTCCAGGTGAACCCGGGCTACCCGAACGTCATCTTCGTCTACGGCCTGCACCCGGAGTCATAAGACGATGGTGGTCTTCGTCGCGCGCCGGATCGCGCTCGCCGTGGTGGTGATCGTGGGCGCCATCGTCGTGACCTTCGCGGTCGCGCACCTGGTGCCCGGCGATCCGGCCGCGACCTGGGCCGGGCCGCATGCCTCGGCGGCCCAGGTCGCGGCGGCGCGCAAGTTCCTCGGCCTGGACCGGCCGGTGGCCGCGCAGCTGCTCGCGTACCTGGGCGGAATCGCGCGGGGCAACTGGGGCATCTCCATCCACACGCACCGGCCCGTGCTGTCCGACATCCTGACCGCGGCGCCGGCCTCGCTGGAGCTGGTCATCACCGCGCTGCTCATCGCCATCGTGATCGGGATACCCCTCGGCCTGTTCTCGGCCCGGCGCCCCGGCCGCCCGGCCGACCAGGTCATCCGGGCCGGCTCGATCCTCGGCGTGTCGATGCCGGTGTTCTGGATGGCCCTGATCCTGCAGCTGATCTTCTCCCAGAAGCTCAGGTGGCTTCCGGCCGCGGGGGAGTACTCCTCGGGCCTGCTGTTCAGCCACCCGCTGATCAAGCGCACGGGCTTCCCGGTGATCGACTCGATCCTCGGTGGCAACATGCCCATGCTCAGCAGCACCCTCGTCCACCTCATCCTGCCCGCCGTTGTCGTGGCCGCCTACCCGGCCGGCCTGATCGCCAGGATGGTGCGAGCCCAGGTGCTCGACACGATCGGGGAGACGCACATTCTCAACGCCAGGGCGCTGGGGTTCGGTGAGGGGCAGATCTTCGCCCGCTTCGCCATGAAGCTGGCGTGGCCGCCGGTCGCGGCCGCGCTGGCCCTGGTCTTCGGCTACTCGCTGGTGAACACGTTCCTGGTCGAGGCAATCTTCGACTGGCCCGGGCTGGGCAGCTACGCGGCGGCGTCCATCGCCACCCTGGACACCCCGGCGATCCTCGGGGTCACGCTGTTTGTCGCCGTCGCGTACGTGGTCGCGAACCTGGTGGTGGACATCGTGCAGGCGGTCATCGACCCGCGGATCAGGCCGGCGTGATCGAGACCCCGACGCTTCCGCCGCTCGACGCCGCGGTCCCGCGCGGCGCGGCCTTGCGGCGCGCGCTGAGGGCCAATCCGCTGCTGGTCGTCGGCGGCACGCTGGTCCTGCTGATCGTGCTGGTCGCGATCTTCGCCCCGCTCATCGCCCCGCTCCCCGGCGATGCCGGAAACGCGTCGCACCCCTTCGAGGTGCTGCACGGCTCGTCGGCGGCCCACTGGTTCGGCACCGATCAGGTCGGGCGCGACATCCTGTCGCGGGTCATCTACGGGACCAGGGTCTCGCCGGTCATCGCCATCATCGTCCTGGCCATCGCCTGCGCCATCGGCGTGCCGCTGGGCGTCGCCGCGGGCTTCCTCGGCGGCTGGGTCGACGAGCTGATCATGCGGGTGACCGACATATTCCTCGCGTTCCCTCCCCTGCTGCTCGCGCTGGCCCTGGCCTCGGTGCTGCCCGCTAGCCTGACCAGCCTGACCATCGCGATGGCCGCGGTCTGGTGGCCGTGGTACGTCCGGCTGCTGCGCGGCCAGGCCGCGTCGGTGGCGGGGCGCCCGTATGTCGAGTCGTGCCGGGCGCTGGGGATATCGCGGCGGCGCATCATCTTCCGGCACATCCTGCCGAACGCGGTCACGCCGCTGCTCGTCCAGGTTTCCCTGGACGTCGGCGGGGTCATCCTGACCGCCTCGGCTCTGTCGTTCCTCGGGCTCGGCGCCCAGGACCCGACGCCCGACTGGGGCCTGATGGTCGCCGAAGGGCAGAGCTACTTCACGCCCGACTGGTGGCTGGTGACGTTCCCCGGCCTGGCCATCCTGGTGACCGCGTTCGCGTTCAACCTGCTCGGCGACGGCCTGCGCGACCTCCTCGATCCGAAACGGAGCCTGCTGCTATGACCGGCCTCGCAGTGACACCGGTTCGCGCGCCGGTCGGGCGGCTGGCCATCGCTGACCTGGAGATCAGGTTCGGCGACCGCCGGGTCGTGTCGATCGGTGAGCTGCGGCTTGACCACGGCGAGATCGTCGGCCTGGCCGGGGAGAGTGGCTCGGGCAAGTCCATGACCACGCTGGCCATCCTCGGCCTGGCCCATACCGTCGGCGCCAGCGTGGGCGGCAGCATCACGCTCGACGGGCAGGAACTGACCACGCTCAGCCCGGAGGATCTCCGGGCCATCCGCGGCCGCCGGATCGCGGCCATCTTCCAGAGCCCGTCGACCGCGTTCAGCCCCGTCTACAAGGTCGGCGCCATGTTCACCAGGGCGCTCCGGCTGCACGGCGCGGGCAAGTCAGAGGCCGCCGACCGGGCCGCTGAGGCGATGCGGCAGGTGCTGCTGGCGCCCGGGCTCCTGCGCCGCTATCCGTCTCAGCTCTCCGGCGGTCAGCTGCAGCGAGTGGCCATCGCGCTCGCGGTCGCGCTGCGCGCCGAGATCCTGCTCGCCGACGAGCCGACCAGTGCCCTGGACGTCACCGTCCAGGCCGAGGTGCTCGACTTGCTCCGCGGCCTGCGGGAGTCCACGGGCCTGTCCATCCTGTTCATCAGCCACGATCTCGCTGTCGTCGCCGAGCTCTGCGACCGCGTCGCGGTTATGCGGGACGGACTGATCATCGAGCAGGGCCCGGCCGGCCAGGTACTGTCCGCGCCAGCCGACCCGTACACGATCGAGTTGCTGGAATCGATACCCAAGCTGGCGAGCGCGTCATGACGGCCAGGGGCGATATGCCTGCCGGTGTCGAGCGGGCTGCCGCGCGCGAGGCGGCCAGCGCTCCGGCGCTGATGGGGATCCGTGACCTCGCCGTCCGGTTCGGGCCGGTCCTCGCGGTGAACGGGGTGTCATTCGACATCCCGGCGGGCCCGTTCGGGCTTGGCCTGGTCGGCGAGAGCGGATCAGGCAAGTCGACCATCGGCCGGGCCGTCCTGCGCCTCATCCGGGTGTCCGGCGGCAGCATCACCTTCGACGGCCAGGACGTCGGGTCGCTGCGGGGCGCCGCGCTGAAGGCCTACCGCCGGGACGCGCAGATCGTCTTCCAGGACCCGGATAACACCCTTGACCCGCGGATGCGGATCGGCACCACCATTGCCGAGGCGCTGCACGCCCATGGCGTGGTGTCGCGCCAGGACGCCAGCGGGCGGGTCGCCGACCTGCTCAGCGAGGCCGGACTTGACCCGGCGTTCGCAGCGAGGTACCCGCACCAGCTCTCCGGAGGCCAGCGCCAGCGGGTGGCTATCGCGCGGGCGCTCAGCGTCCAGCCCCGGCTCCTCGTGCTCGACGAGCCGACGAGCGCCCTGGATGTCCGGACCCAGGCCCGCATCCTGAAGCTGATCTTCGGGCTGCGGGCCGAGCGACACCTGTCGTACCTGCTGATCACCCACAACTTCGGGGTGGTCAGCGAGCTCTGCGAGCAGACTGCCGTCCTCTACCTGGGCCAGATCGCCGAGATCGGCCCGACGAGCGTCCTCCTGAGCACGCCGGCGCACCCCTATACTCTCGCCCTCCGCTCGGCGGTGCCGGAAGTCGAGGTCGCGGGCCGCCGGTCCAGGATCGTCCTGCCCGGTGACCCGCCGAACGCGGCCAGCCCGCCCGCGGGCTGTGTCTTCCACCCCCGCTGTCCCCTGGCGATCGAGCGCTGCCGCGCGGAGGTTCCGTCGCTACGAGAGGCCGCGCCCGGACACCGGGTCGCCTGCCACCGCGCCGAGGAGGTGCTCGCCGGTGCCGAGATGCCGACCCTGGAGCAGGCCGCCCGTGCAGCGGGCCCGCCCGGTCAGCCTGGCGCGTCCCGAGCACCAGCGGCCGCCGACGAAGCATCGACCGAGCGGCCGGCCACGGACTGATCGGCGCCCGGGCCTGGCGTCACGCGCCTGCGGCGAGGGCCCGCAGCGATCGCACGGCCAGGCTGGCGTGCAGCAGGCAGCCGTCAGCCAGCACGGAGTCGTCGAACTGCGCGAGCGCGCTGTGGTTATCGGCCGCCGACTCGGGGTCGTCGTGCGGGCACGCGCCCAGGAACAGATAGCAGCCGGGAACCCGCTCCAGCACCCGCGAGAAGTCCTCGGCCCCGGCCTCCGGATTAAGCATTGGCGTGAACCGGTCGGCGCCGAAGACGTCGGTGACCGCGGCAGTGGCGAACTCGGTCTGGCCCGAGTCGTTGACGGTGACCGGGTACTCCTGCTGGTAGCGGACCTCGGCCCGGAGGCCGTGCGCCGCCGTGAATTCCTGGCACAGCCGGATCGAGGCGTGCCGGACCTTGTCGCGGGCCGCCGGGGAGAACGAGCGCACGGTCGCGTCGGGCTTGCCCGCGTTCTCGGCCACGGTGTCCGGCCCGCTGACCCCGCGGGACGTGCCGTTCAGCTGGCATCCGGGCTGTCCGGTGCCGCCGGGCGAGCTCCGCGCGATCCGCCTGTCCTATGTGGGCTTCGGCGGCACGGCGCACACCGGCGCGATCATCGTCAGCGCGCGGGTCGTCAGGCAGGTGATCAAGGTCTTCGCCATCCTGTACCGCGCCCGGTTCCCGATCAGCAGGATGGAACCGGTCGATGTCTTCCACGGCAGCGACCCGCGGTCCATGGCTGCGGACAACACGTCGGGCTTCAATTGCCGCCGCGCCGTGGCGCCGGGACCGCCGCAGTGGTCGATGCACGCCTACGGGCTGGCCATCGACGTCAACACTGTCCAGAATCCGTACGTCGAGGCAGGCGCCGGCGTGCAGCCGCCCGCCGGTGCCGCCTATGTCAGCCGGTCCGTCATCCGCCCGGGGATGGCCTGCCCCGGGGGATCCTGGTATCGGCATTCAGCTCAGCCGGCTGGCGATGGGGAGGGCACTGGGCCGGTTCCCCCGACTACCAGCATTTCTCCGTCAACGGCCGATAGGAGGCCACCGAGCAGACAAACGGGGCCTGCGGCGCGAACGCCGGCAATGACCGTCTGTGCCGTAGCAAGCCAGGCCCGCTCGGAGCCGGCGACGTGGTCGCTCTTCCGCCGAAGCCAGCCTGGCAGGCGCTGAGCGTGGCTGCAACGGGGCCCGCGCCGGCGGCCGGGTTGCTCTCTCACACCTCTGGGCCGCGCTGGCCACTCGAGCGCAGATCATTGGTTTCGGTGCGACATCGACGGCAAGCCGAGACGGCCGACGCTGACGCCAGATCGGCGGCTCGGCGTGCGTTTCTGGGGTGGCGGCTCAGTCCCACCAGAAGGTCCAGATCGGTGCGTTGAGGAGGGCGGGAGCGATCTGCCGGGCCGTGCGCAGGCCTTGTCCTGCGCATTCGGTGCAGAAGGCAGTGTGTCCCCCGGCTATCTTCTCGGCAGCCGTGGACTGCAGAACCTCTACCTACTGCATCGCCACCGGAGGCCACTTCCCGAACCCGAAGGACCAAGCTGCGCTCGTCGAGTCGTGGAATAGGAAGACCTGGAAGTCGGTGAGGGTGCCGATCCCTGGCCAGGGCTGGGCCAACCTCAGCGGCGTGTCGTGCACCAGCACGAAGAGCTGCCTTGCGGTTGGCGAGTACCACTTCGGTGTCTACATTGACAGCGGCAAGGCTTATGCCGAGTCGTGGAACGGCAAGCAGTGGAGGCTGGTCAGGGTACCGACACCACCAGGCGCCAAGGGCAGCGGATCGGGCGCAGCTCTGGTCAGCGTCAGGTGCCTGGCTTCCTCCGACTGCATCGCCGTTGGCGACGCAGGTCCAGCAGGCACCCCCGGGAACGGCTTCTCAGCAATCTGGAATGGCCACCGCTGGAGGCTCATCGCGATCGCGTAGGCTCGGTCCGCTGATCGACGACCACGCCGCGAGGGAAGCTCTGCGTCCGAAGTGCCCAGCAGCGCATGGTTGCCGACATGGAGCTACCCAGTGAGTCTGCTCAGCACACCGGTTCTGGCATCAGCGCCGCGTGCGATTTGCCAGCGCAGGGAGCCCACGCGTTCCTGCCTCAGGTAGCGCCGAGTCGGGTGAGCTGTACCTGGTCCGAGGTCCTAGAGTAGATGTGTGGCAGGCGCGGCTGGGTACCCAGATATCAGGTACGTGGTGTATCCGGTGCATCGCACCTCGGCCGGGTTGAGAGGGCGGGTCATCACGTCGATGGCGTGCCGAACGAGTGCATACGGTGCAGTTTCGAACACCCGCGCCGAGCCGTCTTCGCTGCCGGTGGCGACCTGGGTGCCGTCCGGACTGAATGTCACCGCCTGCACGTAGGCGTCGTGATCGAGACGGGCCAGCGTAGGGCCAGCTCCGCCTCGGCAGCTAGCGGTCCAAGATCTTTTAGCTCAGCCGATCGCGGGACGCGATGCGGCGCCGGGCTACGACGCGGCGGCGGGCTAGGGGTCGAGGGCGCGGGCTAGGGGTCGGGAGCGTCGTCCGTGCCGCGGCCCTCGGGTTCGGCGTCCTCGGCGCCCGGGTCGTGGAGGGGCACCGGCGGCAGGGCGTAGAGCCGGTCCGGGCCGAGGTTCCGGGCGTCCGCCAGGACTACGTCCTGCTGCGCCTTCATCTTCTCGGCTGTCTGCTTGGCCAGCTCCGACGCCAGCCCGCCCAGCTGCCGGACCCCGGTGTCGTCCACCAGCACATGGCTCGTGGACAGGATCACGATGCCCTCGACCTGCCCGGACGGTGCCGTCGGCGGAGCCGGCCCGTCCGGGGGGCCCGACCCGCGCGGAGCGGACCGTTCCTCCGGTCCGGACAGTGCCTCCGGCGCGGACAGCGCCGCTCCCACCACCGCCGCGTCGAACGGGTCCGCCGGATGCCGGGTCGCCGTGTTGCGCTCGCGGACCACCCACTTGTGGTAGCTCAGCACTTCGCCTTGCAGCGGCACGCTCGTCACGTCGTCGGCAGTCAGCCCGAAGCGCTGGCCCGTGGCGAAGCACCGGGCATAGGCGACGAGCGCGGCCGACCACAGCGCCACGGGTACCACCGGGTCGCGCTCTTCCTCAGGCCTGGCCAGCTCCGTCAGCAGCCTCTTGCAGCTTTCCATGACGAACTGGAGATCCCCGATGATGACTGCCTGGTCGGCGAGAACCTGCGCCGACGGGATATCCAGAGCCACCGTCAGGGGCGGGTTCGCCGGTACTGCCGGGTTCGCGTCGCCCATTCCGCCTCGTTCCGCCGACCGTGTCCAGGCCGGCACTGTCACCGTCGCACGGACGGAGCGGCCCGCAGGTCTCACCAAGCGACAGGCTCGTGTCCGGCCGCGGCTGAGCGTACTCGTGGTACTGATTCGGCGCATGCCGGGCGTCGCCACGTCATGGCTGGTAGGCAGATGAGCCCATTCCTGTCGGCATCGGCGCCGGAACGAGAAGTTCTGTGCGCCCGTTCGCCAAGTACCGGGTAAACAGCGGCGAGCGCCGAACGGCGGTTAGCGGGCGGTCTGGCGTTCGCGTTTAGTGCCGCCGTCCGCCTGGCCGGTTTGGCCAGGCGGGTGCGAAGTACCTGCTGCTTAGCGGGCTGCTCCGGCGAGGTAGGCGGAGACGATGTAGGTGGCGTGCCGGTCCAGGCTGGTGCGGGCCCGGTCGTAGCGGATGCTGGTCCGCGGGTCCGCATGCGACGCGGCTTCCTGTACATCCCGGAGCGGAACGCCGGCGTCGAAACTGGTAGTGAGCGGTTTACCAACCATGTCGAATACCTCGCTGCTGGAGTCTGGTGGCGGGACGTATTCGTCAGGTCTGGTGATGACGGGCGCGGGCGAGGTCAGCTGCGTAGCGGGACCAGTCGCCGCCGGCTTCGTGGATCCAGCGTGCGGCCGTGGTGGGTGCGATGCTGAGAAGGTCGGCGAGGACTGCTGCGGGTAGCTGCGCGGCGAGGCTGAGCAGGGC
>JBOHCO010000734.1:0-8353 GCA_050698895.1 Streptosporangiaceae bacterium | reverse complement strand
GTCGCGCCGCCCTCGGGCGAGCCGATCGCCGCGTTCAGCGCGTCCCGGTCGGCGAAGTACAGCTCGGCCGCCCGGTAGAAAGGCGCCCTGGTGCCGAACTTGCCGGTCTCAGCGCGCTGGAGGCCGGGCATCGCGAGCACCAGCGGCATGTGCGTCCCGAAGTAGTGCTGGTCGAAAGCCGCCGGGTCCTCGGGCTGGGTATAGAGCACCATCAACTTGACCGTCATGGCAGGGACGTTATCGCGGCTTACAGCTCGCCGGCCAGTTCAGAGGTCCAGATCACCACGCGAGTCCGGTCGCCGCGGAACAGATCGCGGGCGTACTCCAGCGGCAGCCCGGTCCGGGAGTAGGCGGTCCGCTCGACCAGCATCAGCGGCGCCCCCTCCTCCACCTCCAGCGCCTCGGCTTCCCGGACGGTGGCGATGACCGGCTCGAACGTCTCCTTCGCGCGGTGCGGCCGCTGGCTGAACTTCTCGTCAAGCAGCTCGTAAAGCGATCCGTCCAGCCGGCAGCTCAGCATGCCGGGGAACAGCCGGGCCGGGAACAGCGAGTGCTCCAGCACCATCGGCCGCCCGTCGGCCAGCCGGATCCGCCGCACCTCGAGCACGGGATCCCCGTCGGGCATGGCCAGCACCGCCGCGGCCGCCGGGCTGGCCGGGATCTGCGCGGCGGCCAGCACCCGGGCCCCGGCCACCATGCCGTGCCGGCGCAGCTGCTCGGAGAACCCGGCCAGCGTGGTCACGTCCTGATCCAGCTTGGGCTCGGCCACGAACGTGCCGCCCCGCCGGCCTACGGTCCGCACCACCAGCCCGCGCTGGACCAGCTCGCCGAGCGCGTGGCGCAGCGTCATCCGGCTGACCCCGAGCCAGGCGGCCAGGTCGTGCTCGGTCGGCAGCCGGTCACCCGGCGCCAGCTTGCCCGCGGCGATCGCCCCGGCCAGCCAGTCCTCGATCTGCGCGTGCACGGTGGTGCCGGGGCCCCGGACCAGGTTGGGCGGCATCCGGGCCAGGCTGCCGGGCTGAACGGGGGGCGCGGGGGGCGCCATCCGCGCTCGGCGTCCGCTGAGCGTGCCCTGCTCTGCCTGCATCTCGCTGTCCTCCCGCGCGACCGCGCCCCCGGCGGCAGCGCGGGCCAGGCCGCCCGGCGCTACCGCGGCTGACACTGACCCTAACTCGTGGCCGGCCGCCCTAATGCGCACCGGTCCGGGTCCAGGCTCGCCCGGGCCGGAACCCTGGGTCACGAGTCCGCCCGCGCCCGGTCAGGAGGCCCCTCCGGCCGGGCCGCCCGCGGGCACCGCGTCATCCGGCGACGGCGCGATCACCGGCGAGAACTCCTTGTTGCGCCCGGTGATCAGGTAGTAGATCGTGCCGACCAGGACGATGACGATGATCACGGTCCACAGGATCGGGATCTTGTTCAGGAACCCGATGTGGAAGTCCAGCGACTGCACCCCGGCGATGACCGTCTGGTTCGGCTCCGGGTTACTGGCCGCCCGCGGCCAGGCGAAGTTGACCAGCATGGCGCCGCCGTAGAGCAGGCCGACCGCGTTCACGATCGGGCCCCAGACCCCGAGCCGGAACGGCGCGCTGGCCTTGGGCCAGCCGCGCAGCCGGGCCCGCAGGATGACCAGGTTGCCTAGGAAGTAGCTGAGGTAGATCATCCCGGTGGCCGCGATGGCGATGATGCCCGCCCCCGAGAACTGGATGAAGGGGATGGCCGAGAGCACCGCGACCGTGATGCAGGCATAGACCGGGGTGTGCAGGCCGGGGAACACCTTGGACAGCACCGACGAGAACGGCAGCTGGTTGTCGCGGGACATCCCGAAGCACAGCCGGATGGTCGCGGCCATGATCGACAGGCAGCAGACGAAGATGGCCGCCGACACCACCAGCAGGTAGACGGTGGCGAAGGCGGGGGAGAAGTTGGCCTCGATGATCTGGGCCGGGCCGTAAGCGCCCTTGATCGCCCCGTGCAGGTTCGGGATGGCCACCAGCGTGCCGAGCAGGAACACCCCGCCGATGACGAACGCGCCGATGACCGAGGCCAGCACGGCCTTGGGCGCGGCCCGGCGGGGGTCGCGGGTCTCCTCGGACAACGTCGAGGCGGTGTCGAAGCCGTAGATCACGAACAGGCTCATGAACATCGCGGCCAGGAACGTGTTGGGCGCGATGTGGACGCCCGCGCTGTTGGCGACCACACCGAAGCCCTGGTGGTTGTGGAAGGCCAGCAGGATCAGCGCGAACACGAACATGCCCAGGATCTCGAACAGCACCCCGGTGTTGTTGATGATGGCGACCAGCCGGACCCCGTAGATGTTCAGGATCGTGATCACCACCAGGGTGATCAGCGCGAACACCAGCTCGGTGTGCAAGGTCAGCTGGAGGCTGTGCCAGCCGAGGCCGTTGAAGGCCGGGATCAGAGCCAGCGGCAGGGTGGCCACCACCGCCGTGACGGTCAGGATGCCGGCGAACAGGTAGACCCAGCCGGTGAACCAGGAGTACGTCCGGCCGGCCAGGTACTTGGTCCACTGGAAGACCGAGCCCGCGACCGGGTAGTGGCTGGACACCTCGGCGAAGTTCAGCGCGATGATGAACTGGCCCAGGGCGACCACGGGCCAGGTCCAGATGAACACCCCGCCCAGGGTGGTCAGGCCCAGCGCGAACAGGGTGAAGATGCCGGTGGACGGCGAGATATAGCTGAACGCGACGGCGAACGAGCTGAACGTCCCCAGCGAGCGCTTGAGTTCCTGCTTATATCCGAACTGGGCGAGGTCAGCGCTGTCGCGCTCGTGCCCGCCGTCTACGCCGGTGTTAGCGGCCATGACCAGGTCTCCTGTATCTGACGGGGACCGAACGATGAGGCGTAGCGTAGGGGCGCGATCAGCTAACTGTCCAGACCCATTCGTGGTCAAGGGCCACAAGATCCGCCGAAAGAGCACTTAGGTCTAGACCATTTCGGCCCGGGCTCGTAGCCTGCGGGAGCGAGGAACCACGCGCGAAGGGACAGCGGGGCGGGCGCTTGATGAGCAGCGAACCACAGGCCGCGGCCGTTCGGCCGGATACCACGGCGGACGCCGCGGTCCCTGCCATCCTCGACCAGGTGCCCAGCCTGGCCGGGGCCCCTCGGGTCATCGCTGAGCTGCCCGGCGGCCTGACCAACCGCAACTACAAGGTGACCACCCCGGCCGGCGCCTTCGTGGCCCGGATCTGGTCCGAGACCGGCGGCGACCTGCTGGCCATCAACCGGGAACACGAGTACCGCAACTCGGTCATCGCCGCCGAGGCCGGCGTGGGCGCGCCGGTCATCGAGTACCGGCCGCGGGACCGGGTGCTGGTGCTGGGCTTCCTGGAGGGCCGCACGTTCGGCAACGCGGATGTCCAGAACGCGGCCAATGTCCCGCGCGTGGCCCGCGCCGTGCGCCGGCTGCACGCGGCGCCCCGGTTCGTCGGTGACTTCGACATGTTCGAGATCCAGCCGCGCTACTACCGCGCGGCGCGGTCGGGCGGGATGACCGTGCCCGCCGGCTACGACGACCTGGCCCCGGCCTTCGAGGCCGCCCGCGCCGTCCTGGCCGCCACCGCGGAGGGCACCGTGCCCTGCAACAACGACCTGCTGGCGGCCAACTTCATCGACGACGGCGAGCGCATCGCGCTGATCGACTACGAGTACTCCGGCAACAACGATCCCTGCTTCGAGCTGGGCAACATCGCCGGCGAGTGCGGCCTGCCCGCGGACGCCCTGGACGACCTGGTGACCGCCTACTACGGCAGCCGGCGGCGGGGCCGGGTGGCCCGGGCGCAGTTGTTTATCCCGGTGTCTCAGTACGGCTGGACCCTGTGGGGCGCCATCCAGCATGCGACCAGCCCGCTGGACTTCGACTTCTGGGCCTGGGCCATGGAGCGCTTCGAGGCCGCCGCGTCCGCCTTCACCAGCCGGGGGTTCACCCGCCTGCTGGCCGAGGTCCAGGAAGGGGACTGACCCCATGTCGCAGAGATTTCAGGTCGTCGTCATCGGCGGCGGGGTCATCGGGACCAGCGTGGCCTACCACCTGACCGCGCTGGGATGGACCGACGTGCTGCTGCTCGAGCAGGGGCAGCTGTCGTGCGGCACGACGTGGCACGCGGCCGGGCTGGTGGGCCAGCTGCGGGCCTCCGAGGCCGGCACCCGGCTGGTCCAGTACTCCACCCGGCTCTACGAGCGGCTGGAGCGGGAGACCGGCCAGGCCACCGGGTACCGGCGCTGCGGCGGCGTCACCGTCGCCCGGACCCCGGAGCGGATGGCCGCGCTGGAGCGGACCGCGGCCACCGCCACCGCCTACGAGCTGGACTGCGAGCTGATCAGCCCGCGCCGGGCCGCCGAGCTGTACCCGATGATGCGGACCGACGACCTGGTCGGGGCCATCTGGCTGCCCGGCGACGGCCGGGCCAACCCGACCGACCTGACCGCCGCGCTGGCCCGCGGTGCGCGGCAGCGCGGTGCCACCATCCGCGAGCGCACCAAGGTCACCGGGATCCTGGTCCGGGATGGCGCCGCGGCCGGCGTGCGCACCGCCCAGGGGCCTGGCGACACTCGGGATATCGAAGCCGAGGTGGTGGTCAACTGCGCCGGGCAGTGGGCTAAGCAGGTCGGCGAGCTGTGCGGGGTCACCGTGCCGCTGCACTCGGCCGAGCACTTCTACGTGGTCACCGACCAGATCGACGGCGTCCACCCCGGCCTGCCGATCCTGCGCGACCCCGACGGCTACACCTACTTCAAGGAGGAGGTCGGCGGCCTGGTCGTGGGCGGCTTCGAGCCCGAGGCCAAGCCCTGGGTGGCTCCCGACCAGATCCCCGAGCCGTTCGAGTTCCAGCTCCTGGCCGAGGACTGGGACCACTTCAGCGTGCTCATGGACAGCGCGCTGCGGCGTCTCCCGGTGCTGGCCGAGACCGGGGTGAAGAAGTTCTACAACGGCCCCGAGAGCTTCACCCCGGACAACCAGTTCATCCTGGGCGAGGCACCCGAGCTGCGGAACTTCTTCGTCGCCGCCGGCTTCAACTCGGTCGGCATCGCGTCCGCGGGCGGGGCCGGCCTGGCGCTGGCCCAGTGGATCACCGCGGGCCAGCCCGACTCCGACCTGACCACCGTGGACATCCGGCGGTTCGCCCGGTTCAACGGGAACAGCCGCTGGCTGCGGGACCGGGTCGGCGAGGTGCTGGGGCTGCACTACGCGGTGCCCTGGCCCAACCGCGAGCTGGAGACCGCCCGGCCGTTCCGCCGCTCGCCCGCCTATCACCTGCTGCGCGCGGCCAACGCCGGCTTCGGGTCCAAAATGGGCTGGGAGCGGGCCAACTTCTTCGCCCCGCCGGGGCGCGAGCCCCGGATCGAGTACTCCTGGGGCAAGCAGAACTGGCAGCCGTGGTCCTCGGCCGAGCAGCTGGCCACCCGCCATGCGGTGGCGGTCTACGACCAGACCTCGTTCTCCAAGTACCTGGTGACCGGGCCGGACGCCGAGTCGGCGCTGCAGTGGCTGTGCACCAACGATGTCGCCGTCCCGCCCGGCCGCACCGTCTACACCGGGCTGCTCAACGACCGCGGCACCTACGAGTCCGACATCACCGTGACCCGCCTGTCGGCGGAGGAGTTCCTGCTCGTGGCCAGCTCGGCCACCACCGAGCGGGACAGCGACCACATCCGGCGCCGGACGCCGCCCGGCAGCCGGGCCACGCTGGCCGACGTCACCTCGGCCTACGCCGTCTACGGGGTCATGGGCCCGCGCTCGCGCGAGCTGCTGGCCCGGCTGTCCCGCCGCGACCTGTCCGACGCGGCCTTCCCCTTCGGCAGCAGCGCCCTCATCGACCTGGGCTACTCCACCGTGCGGGCGACCCGGATCACCTACGTCGGCGAGCTGGGCTGGGAGCTGTACGTGCCCGCCGAGTTCGCGGTCGGCGTCTACGAGGACCTGATGGCGGCCGGGGAGGACCTGGGCGCGGTGAACGCCGGCTACTACGCCATCGAGTCGCTCCGGCTGGAGAAGGGCTACCGGGCCTTCGGCCGCGAGCTGACCCCCGACTACAACCCCGTCGAGGCTGGCCTGCTGTTCGCCTGCAAGCTCGGCACCGAGGTCGGCTTCCTGGGCCGGGAGGCGGTCGAGAAGGCCCGCGCGGCCGGCCCGCGCCGCCGCCTGATCTCGCTGGTCCTGCGCGACCCCGGCGCCATGATGTGGGGCGGCGAGCTCATCCTGCGCGACGGCGTGCCGGTCGGCCAGGTGACCTCGGCCGCCTGGGGCGAGACGGTCGGCGGCGCCGTGGGCCTGGGCTACATCCGCGACCCGGCCGGCACCCCGGCGACCGCCGCCTTCGCCCGAGCAGGGGAGTACCAGGTCAACGTCGGCGGCCAGCTAGTCTGGGCCGCGGCCGGGCTGCGGGCGCCGTATGACCCGGCGGGCAGCCGAGTTCGACCCGACTCCGGAGTTCAGTAGTGACGATCAGCGTCTTCGACCTGTTCAAGGTCGGGATCGGGCCGTCCAGCTCGCACACCGTCGGCCCGATGCGGGCCGCCGCGCTGTTCGCCCGGTCGCTGGCCGACGACGGGCTGCTGGAGAAGGTGACCGGGGTCCGGGCCGAGCTGTTCGGCTCGCTGGGCGCGACCGGGCACGGCCACGGCAGCGTCAAGGCGGTCGTGCTCGGCCTGTCCGGGGAGCAGCCCGACCTGGTCGACCCGGCCGCCGCCCAGCCGCTCGTCGACGCGGTCCGCCAGACCGGCCTGCTCCGGCTGCCCGGCACCGCGGGCATCCCCTTCGACGTCGATGAGGACATCGTCCTGCACCGGCGCAAGCGACTTCCGTTTCATAGCAATGCCATGAGGTTCGCGGCCCTGGCCGATGGGGGCGGCGAGCTGAGCGCCCGGACCTATTACTCCGTCGGCGGCGGCTTCGTGCTGGGCGAGGACGAGGCCGGGCAGCCCCGGATCGTGCCCGACCAGACCCCGGTGCCCTACCCGTTCACCACCGGTGCCGGGCTGCTCGCTCACGCCACCGCCACCGGCCTGCCGGTCAGCCAGATCATGCTGGCCAACGAGCTGGCTCGCCGGGACGCCGGGCAGGTCCGCGCCGACCTGCTGCACCTGTGGGCCGTGATGCGGGAGTGCGTGGCCCGCGGCTGCGCGGCCGACGGGGTGCTGCCCGGCGGGCTGAAGGTCCGCCGCCGGGCCCGGTCGCTGCGCGAGGGCCTGGAGCGCGACGGCGACGTCGGGGACCCGCTGCACGCCATGGAGTGGATCACGCTCTACGCGCTGGCCGTCAACGAGGAGAACGCGGCCGGCGGCCGGGTGGTGACCGCGCCGACCAACGGCGCCGCCGGGATCATCCCGGCCGTGCTGCACTATTACATCCAGTTCGTGCCCGGTGCCGATGAGGACGGCGTGGTCCGCTTCCTGCTCACCGCCGGGGCCATCGGGGTGCTGTTCAAGGAGAACGCCTCGATCTCCGGGGCCGAGGTCGGCTGCCAGGGTGAGGTCGGCTCGGCCTGCTCCATGGCCGCCGGGGCGCTGGCCGAGGTGCTGGGCGGCACGCCGGAGCAGGTGGAGAACGCGGCCGAGATCGGCATGGAGCACAACCTGGGCCTGACCTGCGACCCGGTCGGCGGCCTGGTCCAGATCCCGTGCATCGAGCGGAACGCGATCGCGTCGGTCAAGGCGGTCACCGCGGCCCGGATGGCGGTCCGCGGCGACGGCGAGCACAAGGTGTCCCTGGACAAGGCGATCAAGACGATGCGCGAGACCGGCGCCGACATGAAGGACAAGTACAAGGAGACGGCCCGCGGCGGCCTGGCCCTCAACGTCGTCGAGTGCTAGCGTCGCCGCGTGCCTCCCCGTGGTGCGCGGCCGAGTCTGCGCCGGGAGCGGACCGGGGGGCCGTCGCGGGTCACCAACATCGAGCTGTTCTTCGACCTCGTCTACGTCTTCGCCGTCACCCAGCTGTCGCACTACCTGCTGAGCCACCTGACCGGCACCGGCGGGCTGCAGGTCGCCCTGCTCCTGGTCATGGTGTGGCTGCTGTGGGCCTACACGACGTGGGCGACCAACTGGCTGGACCCCGAGCGCATCCCGGTCCGCCTGATGCTGCTGGCCCTGATGCTGGTCAGCCTGGTCATGTCAGCCGGGCTGCCGGAGGCGTTCGGGGACGGCGGCCTGCTGGTCGGCGGCGCCTACGCCGTCATGCAGATCGGCCGCACCGTCTTCGTGGTGTGGGCGGTGCCCGCCGGGACGCTGCGCCGTAACTTCGAGCGCATCCTGGTGCTGCGTCAGCGGCGCGCTGGCCGTGGCCGGCGGGCTGGCCGCCGGCGAGTCCGTGGTCGTCACCGGGGCCACCCTGGCC
>JBOHCO010000733.1:0-3185 GCA_050698895.1 Streptosporangiaceae bacterium | reverse complement strand
CGCTGGAGCTTGTTCATCCCGCCCAGCCAGCGGTCCGGGTCGGCGGCCCGCCCGGCGTACATGGCCGCCACCTCGGGGTGCGGCAGGATCAGGAACCGGCCGTCGGCCATCGCCTCGATGACCGCGTCGGCCACCGCCTCGGGCTGGATGACCGAGTCGCCCAGCACCTTCTCGGCCACCGGGTCGCTGCCGTCCAGCATCCCGGTCCTGACCCCCTGCGGGCAGATGGCCTGCACGGTCAGCCCGCGGTGCCGGTAGGTCAGCGCCATCCACTCGGCGAAGGCCAGCGCCGCGTGCTTGGTCACCGAGTACGGCGCCGTGCCGACCATGGCCAGCAGCCCGGCCGCGGACACCGTGCAGATCAGGTGCCCGCTGCCGCGCTCCAGCCAGGCCGGGGTCAGCAGCCGCGCGGCCCGCACGTGGGCCATCACGTTGACCTGCCACGAGTCGTCCCAGGCGGACTCGGGCGCCTCGGGGCCGCCATTGCGGGCGATCCCGGCGTTGGCGCAGTACAGGTCGATCTCGCCCAGCTCGGCCCGGGCCGCGGCGATGAGCGCGGCCACGCCGTCCTCGCTGGCCGCGTCGCCGGGCACCGCGACGCCGCCGCAATCCCTGGCCACGGCCGTGGCGCCAGCCGCGTTGATGTCGTTGACCACCACCAGGGCGCCCTCGGCGGCGAACCGGCGGGCCAGCGCCGCGCCGATGCCGCTGCCGCCCCCGGTCACCACCACCCCGGCTCCGGCTACCGTCCGCATCGCCCGCCCCCTCAGCTCGTCGGGGCCGGCAGCCCGGCCAGCTTGGCCACGGTGGCCCGGTGCGCGTCGGCGGTGCCCAGGGCGATGGAGTCGGCCTTGGCCCGCTTGAGGTACAGGTGGGCCGGGTGCTCCCAGGTGAAGCCGATGCCGCCGTGCAGCTGGATGGCCTCCTGGGCGGCCTTGACCGCCACCTCCGAGCAGGTCGCCTTGGCCAGCGCCACGGCCAGCGCGGCGTCCCGGTTGCCCGGAGCCAGGCAGGCGGCCGCGTACCGGGCCGCCGCGCGGGCCTGGACCACGGCCACGTACAGGTCGGCCAGCCGGTGCTTGATGGCCTGGAACGAGCCCACCGGGCGGGCGAACTGACGCCGCTCCTTGACGTAGGCGACGGTCATCTCCAGGCACCGCTCGGCCAGGCCGAGCTGCTCGGAGGCGATGATCCCGGCCCCCGCGACCAGCGCCCGGACCACGGCCTGGGCCGCGTCGCCGTCGGCCGCGATCCGCCGCGCCGCCGCGCTCTCCAGGGACAGGTCGCACAGCTGCCGGGTCATGTCCAGCGACACCACCGGGGCCTGGCCCAGGCCCGGATCGGCGGCCCGCACCGCGTACAGGGCGTAGGGCACCCCGTCGGCCGGGACCAGCAGCACGTCCGCGGTGAGCGCGTCGGCCACCCCGGTCACCGTGCCGGTGAGCCGGTGGGTGCCCGGCTGGTCGCCGCGCGCGGGCCCGCCCACCCGCACGGTCGGCGCGGGCAGCAGGCTCGTCTGGGGGCCCGCCGCGCCGGCCGCGAACGGCACCGCCAGGGCGGCGGTCAGCTCGCCGCTGGCCACCTGGCCCAGCAGCTCGTCGTCCCCGGCCGACAGCAGCGCCGTGGTCGCGATCACCGCGCTGCCCAGGAAGGGCACCGGCGCGGCGTGCCGGCCCAGCTCCTCGGCGACCACGGCGGCCTCCCGGTAGGACGCGCCGGCGCCGCCCTGGTCCTCGGGCACCAGCAGCCCCGCGCAGCCCACCTGGGCGGCCAGGGTCTGCCACAGCCCGGTGTCGCAGGTGTCGGCCGTCTCGGTCCTGGCCAGCACGTCCCGCCACCCGGCCCGGTCTTCCAGCAGCGCGCGGACGGCGCCGCGCAGGTCGGACTCCTGCTCGGTGTACAGCAGGTCCGGGGCCACGGCCGGGCCGCCGGGGGGCGCCCCGTCCCCGGCCGAGCGGGAGTCCGCCGCCTCGGTCGCCTGGCTCATCGCGGCAGATCCTTCCATGGGACGTCCTTGTCCACCCGGATCTCGGGCGGCAGCCCGAGCACCCGCTCGGCCACGATGTTGCGCAGGATCTCGGAGGTCCCGCCCTCGATCGAGTTGCCCTTGGACCGCAGGAACCGGTACCCGGACTCGCGGCCGTAGAAGTTGGTCGACTGCGGCCGCCGCATGGACCAGTCGTCATAGCGCAGCCCGTCGGCGCCGGCCAGCTCCACCTCGAACTCGGTGATGTCCTGGTTGAGCCGGGCGAACACCAGCTTGGCCGCCGACCCCTCGGGCCCCGGCTGCCCGGCGGCGAGCTGCTGCCGGAGCCGGATCCCGGCCAGCCGGGCCACCTCGGCCTCGGTCCACAGCCGCAGCAGCCGCTCGTGCAGGCCCGGCGTGCGCAGCGCCGGGTGCTCCCGCCAGGCCTGCGCCGCCGACCCGATCATCCCGCCCTCGCGGGGCAGCGCCCCGCCGCCGATGGATACCCGCTCATTCATCAGGGTGGCCGTGGAGACCTGCCAGCCCTGGCCGATCGCGCCGATCCGGTCCGCGTCCGGAATCCGCACGTCGGTCAGGAAGACCTCGTTGAACTCCGCCTCGCCGGTGATCTGGCGCAGCGGCCGGACCTCGACCCCCGGCGCGGTCATGTCCGCGGCGAAGTAGGTCAGGCCCTGGTGCTTGGGCACGGCCGGGTCGGTGCGGGTGACCAGGATGGCCCAGCGCGCCAGGTGCGCCAGCGAGGTCCATACCTTCTGGCCGTTGACCACCCACTCGTCGCCGTCCGGCACGGCCCGCGTGGAAAGTGAGGCCAAGTCAGATCCGGCGCCGGGCTCGCTGAACAGCTGGCACCAGATGTCCTCGCAGGTGAACATCCGGCGCAGGTAACGATCGTGCTGGGCGTCGGTGCCGTAGGCAAGCACGGTCGCCGCCCCCTGCCCGTACGCGGTCGTGTTGATCGTGCGCCCGTTCGGGGCGCCGGCCTCGACGAGGCGCCGGTCGACCTGCGTCTGCAGCGCCAGCGGCACGGCGAGGCCTCCCCTGCCCACGGGGAAGTGCACCCATGCCAGGCCGGCGTCGAACTGCGCACCGAGGAAGGTCGTCGTGCCGGTCGTGCCGGGTGGATGCTCACGCAGCAGCTGCCCGACCCGCGCGACGACTTCCCCCGTCGGATCCGACCCCATCGGCCGCGACCCTAACT